>NZ_JBRILT010000019.1:0-78118 GCF_052977065.1 Shewanella sp. 125m-1 | reverse complement strand
GACTATTTCTAATCTCAAGCGTTAGTCTAGTTGGCCTGCTGTGCCGTGTCAGTGGATGCGCATTATAGGGATATCTCAGAGCTGCGCAAGCGCTTTTTTAATAAAAAATGATGTTTTTTCAAAAAGCTATATTAAGCACACAATACTCACCAACTACCCCCAGACTTATCCACAGAATCGCAGTTTTAGATTACTATTTGCGCACCGGGATAATGAGTCTAGTACAGTATTTTTGAGTTGCACTAAGTATTTTCAACTAATTTCATATTTAAACCATTTAATCCTGCTTCACTTTACGTATTTAGGCCGCCATAAGGTTATAAAGCCACACTTCATACCGATGACTATACAATGACATGTGTTAACTACAGCCTCCTTTGTTCGGTAGAACACTTGCTCGCTGAATCGTAAAACCAGCTCACTATAAAAAGTGCTGCTATATGTAGAAGGGAGATAAACTGACTTGTCAGCTAGATTAATCACGCAGCTACATAACATTAAACTGAAACCCAGACGCTTTTCCACATCCAAGTTAAAAAGCAAACCGACGTAGCACCATTTATCTCCTATCAAACACCCCCTAATTACTGCGGGTGATTACAGACTCCATTCAGCTTACCTTAAGACTTTAACCGTTAATCTAGTATTGAAAGGTAAATTTATAGATTTAGAGTGATCCCTATAGCATTGCCGAGATAGTTCACTTCACCCACTAGTTAAGACATGTTTGAATAAATAAAATCATTTATTCTTGCTCGGAGTATTATCATGCACAATAACGTCAAAGCATTGCTTGCAACCACTATGCTGTTTTTTAGTAGCCAAAGTATGGCCAGTGGCGGTTGCGCATTCGATGACAAACAAGCAGGCTTTATGGCCACTTGCAGTGAGGAGAAACAAGAAGTGATTTTAACTGGAACTGTAGAAGCACAGAAAATGGTTACCGAGCTTGCAGACTTTAAAGAGGGTTATGCAGACTATAAAGTTGATAGCACTGCTATCGCCCCATTAAAGGACATTAGCACTGCGACTGAAATAACCGTGATTATCGGTACATGGTGTCCAGATTGTCACCGTGAAACACCGCGCTTTATCCGTATTATGGAAGAGCTCAATAATCCAAATATCAAAGTGACTTATATAGGTGTCGATAGAGCCAAACAAGATCCAGAAGGCTTAGCCGCTAAATATGAGTTCACCCGTATACCGACTATTATTGTTGAGCAAGACAACAAAGAGGTGGGTCGGATTGTAGAAAGACCTGAAGTATCGCTAGAAGTTGATTTAGCTAACATCTTAAAGTAGTCAGCTTATATAGAAAGAAAAGGCACTCATTGAGTGCCTTTTTTATTATCGTCTATATAAGTGACATAAGTGACGACTTAGAAGCTTTGACTAAATGATACCCAGTAGCTACGACCCATGATGTCATATAGGTCTGTACTATAAGTACCATTTTGCTCAAATGCCGGCTTTTCATCAGTTAGGTTATTTACACCTACGCTAACAGAGTTATTCCACGGCATCATATATGTGTAGGTGATAGTCTGATAAACCACAGAGTTTATCTCATATTTTGAGTCATCATCATTAAGGTCATCTGTTGACTGGCCATCAATGTAATCAGCTTTATAGAACAAGCTATGATCATCGGCAAATAGATAATTGGCACTAAAACTTACGCGATCATCCGGAGTTTCCGATGTTCCCGCCCAGTTACGAGAAACAACTAGTTCACCATCACTTGGAGAGCTATCGGTATATTTAATATAGTGAGACCAAGCTAGACCAAGTTTAAACTCACCCACTTCAGTTTCAAATGATGCTGCAATATTAGTATCAACACCTTCACGCTCTGCTTTACCAAAGTTCTGCAGTACATTATCCATCGCAGTCAGTTTGCCCGAACCGTTCTGAGAAATGCTTGTACCTGGGTATAAAAGTGAAATGTCTGGACGTGCAACACCTTGCTGATCAGCCGCCTCCCAGAGCTTCGCTTGCTGATACACCAACTCGCTATTATTTAATTGACCAATTAAGTCCTCTGTCTCAAGAACCCAGTAATCAACGGTCATGTTAATATTATCGGTAATATCCCAAACCATGCCTAAATTATAACTTTCTGACTTTTCAGGGCCTAAGTTTTCATTCTTATCAACTGAAACTGGAATGCTATTCTCAATATCACAATTACCGACTACGCCTGTTTGCTCATAGCACTGTAGATAGTTAGTTACGTCATTCCAACCTTCACTAGGCGTTTGGTTTAACTGTGCAAGGCTTGGTGCTTTAAAGCCCGTACCCCATGACGCACGAAGTAGTAATGGTTCAAACAAGTTATATCGAATAGAAACTTGTGGATTAAACGTATCACCAAAATCTGAGTAATCATCATATCGAGCAGCTAAGTTCAACTCTAGGTTGTCTAAGATCGGAAGCGTCATTTCTGCGAATACTGCAGTAATATCACGCTCACCTTCACCACCAGAGCCGCCACTTGCACCTTTAATCAAACCAGCTTCTGATAAAGCATCTACTTTAGAGTCGAGCGTCTCTTCACGATATGAAGCACCGACATACATAGCTGCAGTACCAGCATCAAGTTCGAACAAATCAAATCCAGCTCCACCGCCTAGCTCTGCATAAGAAGCAGTCTGGCGCATATCGAAGTTTGCCATGCCACCACTTGGTACTGCTGAATTAGGATCACGAGGATCCCAACCGACAAATGAATTTGTCGCATCATCCCATGAACCAACAAGATCCGTTGATGCACCTTTTAACTCGTAACCCGTACCCCATACGAAGTTGTCGTAGCGGTTATACGTTGCAGAGAAATCCCAATCAACATACTCAGTGCTTCCTTCAAGACCAAGTAAGATGTCATACATGTTGTCATGGTTTTCACGAATACGATTACCGGCTGTATCATAACGATATAACATGCCCGCACCTTCTGGAGTGGCAACAAGATCTAAGCCTTCTGCAGTCGTATACGCTGGCATTGCATCAGGGAAAGAAATGTATCCAGGTACCGGAGCTGATTGATCAATTGTTTTGTTTGCAGCCCAATAAGCACGAGCCGTAAGCTTAATATCATCAGTAATATCGTAGCTATAGTTAACCAATGTATTGGTTCTTTCACGGTCGACATCAAGTGCCGCTGCGTTAGTGTAGTCATATGCACAAAGCGTATCACCAGGGTATGCACTGTCAGACACTGGACCGATGAAGTCATCACCATATACTTCAGAACAACTCAAATCGGCATTAGAGAACGGAGCTTGATATGCCCAACCACCATTTGAACCCATATCAATTGTTCGACCAGTAGGGCTAACATTCACCCAGCTTTGGAAGTCTGTTGGGTCTTCACCATCTCTCACGTGTGCAGCGGTATACGGACGCTGACTGTATAGAATCTTATCTTTCTTATAATGTTCCATGGTAAAAACTAAATTACCATTTTCAGAAGTCAGACCACCAGTGAACGAGAAAGAGTGGTTATCGCCACCTTCAGCTTCTGCTTGCTCAGCACGGGCTTTAAATTCGATACCTTCGAAGCTTTTCTTCAAGATAACGTTTACAACACCCGCGACTGCATCTGTACCATAAATAGCAGATGCGCCATCAGATAGAATCTCAATACGCTCAATAGCTGAGGTTGGGATGGTATTGATGTTTGCCGCTGCGCCACCAAGAACTGGTGATTTAGCCATACGCTGACCATCTAGCAAAACCAAGGTATCACTAGCACTCGCGCCTTTAAGTTGAATAGTAGCTTGAGAAGACCAGCTGTTGTTTGCTGTACCGCCATAAGAGCCAAATGAGTTCAAAGTCGATGCTCGCAGTGCGTCACCTACAGTAGAGAAACCAGCTACAGCCATATCTTCTGCCGTAATTGTCGTCACTGGTGTAGCGCCTTCCATATCAACACGCTTAAGGCGAGAGCCCGTAACTTCAATGCGCTCTACACTATCATCTTCATTTTCAACTGCATATGCTGGTGTAGATAATGCTACAACCCCACCACAAGCCAAGCTTATAAGCTTAGCGACTTTATTAAATTTCATCTTTCATCTCCCAAGAATGTAATTTTTATTAGTGCTATTGCTTAAGGGGGCATATTCAAAACTAAACAAGCCACAACAACAAAACAAAGCGATAACATAATTATCACATACTGTATTTTGTATGCAATATATTATTTTCATGGTTAATTCAGGTTATTCTCATAAACAGACTATTTATTCAAAAAGCCGATATTTGCGTTTGTTTCCATACAATTTCACCGACAACAAGACTGAACCTAAGCAACTAAAAAATAGGTTTATTTTCGTATAAAATATACAGCCAAATAGGGGTAAGCTGGGATCACGCAACAACATAGAACCACTAAAAATGCAGAATAAATAAAAAGTATTTATTCACATTCTAAGTGTTAAACATTGCTATTTATGCTTCAGGAGGAGATATGTCTCTAAATAAAAAAGGCCGCATGAGCGGCCTTTGTCTACGAGATTATATTTAGAATTCGTAACGAGCAATAACCGAGAAGAAGCGCTCTTCTTGGCGGTCTGTCACCATTCCATAGTCAGGATTTAATTCAAGTCCAGAATCACCATAACGTGCTCTTTCTTCATTGATATTCGTCGCTGAATCAGAGTCCAGTACGTTATAAACAGTCCCTTTAATAGTAAAGTCACCTTCGAAAATTTCTGTCATATAAGTTAACGAAAGATCGATATTTGTCACCCAAGGAAGGTTACCTGCGCTGCCACGTGGGGCAGGATTACCGTTTTCATCGTAGTGAGACGCTTGGTCATAGTAACGACTAATACAATCATCCCATGGATTCCCAGCCGCACAACTATCAACACCTTCTGGATGCTGTGAGAAGTAACTCTGTGGGCGACCAGAGGTCACTCGAGTAACAAAGCCAAATATCAAGTCTTCAGTAATGTCATAAGCACCACTTAACTTAAATGAATGTGTATGATCGTTTGGCAAATCACCATTAGAGTGATCCATTAAATCACCATAGTCATACGATGTTGTCCAACCTGGATCCGCTTGGTTGTTATCCGTTTTAACTAGGCCCTCTGTATTACCGTAACTATGAGACCAAGTGTAAGAAGAGTTAATACGTAAATCATCAGTAACAGAACCATCTAGAGTGAACTCTAAAGCAACATATTTACGCTCAGCTTCTGGTAATGCCATTTCTTCGGCAGTAAGGTTTACGTTATCAACTTGACCATCACCATCAAAGTCATAAGAAAGGCTTACATCTTCACCAGGATTAAGTAGTACGTAATAAGAGCTCTGACCAACATTATCGGTAATACCTAGCTCAGCCAACTTCTTTGCTAAAACAGGTCCTACGTCTGTATCTTCAACACTACGCCCCAAATCACGGTATATACCACGAACACCAGCGGTCATAGTTTCAAATACTTCTTGCTGATAACCTAAAGTAAATTCATCGGAGTACATAGATTTAAGCGATGAAGACGCTATTAGACCAGGCTCTGTGATGCCTTTTTGGCGGTACCACCGGTCACGCAGCATTGCACCACGACTTGGTGAACCGTCCGCTGTAATAACAGGGTGCCCATCAGCATCGACCTGATCGAGCTCAGAGTATTCAAACCACTCTATAGAAGAGGAACCTTGAGTGATGTTCATGTTTGCAGAAACAGGTTGGAAATAACGGCCATAAGTCGCAAACACTTTAGCTTCACCGTCACCAAATACATCATAAATAGCTTGTACACGTGGTGCGAACTGATCTTCCATCTTTACATAAGCACGCCCATCTGAAACCGTGTTTTCGAACTCGCTATATCGTAAACCTAGGTTTAATACTAAGTTATCTGTTGCCTGCCAAGAATCATTAATATAAAAAGCTGTAGAGGTGACTTCAGAATCGGTAAAGCGCTCACGAACACGGCGTTCAATATAATCCTCACCAGCAATTTGCCCTGAAACGCTGTCGTCTCCTGCAGTGTAGATTGACCACCAACCTTGTGCATCACCAATACCATTCTGAGAAGATGAGTAATCAACCTCCACTTTCGTGTAATCAACACCAAACTGAATTGAGTGTTCTTCTAAATCCCAGCTGAAATCAATACGCGCTTGATCACGGGTGTAATGCTCTTCAGAAACTGATGAATTCGTGTGCTGGCTTAACGTGACAGACCCATTTCGATCATCCCAAACACCTGGGTTAGTTGATGCTACGACATTCTCAACATCTTCTTGTACACGACCTACAACCGCGGAGACAGAGAATGTGTCAGATAAATAGCCGTTATAATTTAAGCTATAAACTTTACCACCATCTTCACCAGGTGCATCGACACCTTGCTTTTCGCCAACAACATTGGTTTCCCAATCGTAAGCATAGACTTTATTAGTCCATGTACGCTTGTTATTCATTGCCGAAAAACCAATTGAATGGTCATCTGTCATATACCAATCTAACTTGGCAAACCAACGGTCTTCTTCACGATCTTTGCTCGTTTTTGTCGTTTGACCTGCCCACTCAGATTCTTCTCTTCTTGGTGCAAATAGGCCGTAAAAGAATAATGAATCTTCAATAATTGCACCACTTGCCCAAAGCTGCAGCTCTTTAAAGTCATAGCTCTCTTGCTGAGTATTAGTATCTATCTCACCGCTTGATTGGTAGATATTGTCTTGTGAAGAACGTAATGATGATGGGTCCCAGCGCGCCTCAGCACCAAACTTAAATTCGTTTTCACCTGATTTTGAAACCGCATTAACAATACCGCCTAATGCGCCACCATACTCAGGGCTTACACCACCGGTTTGAACTTGAGTTTGCGAAATAGCTTCCCAAGGAAGACGAATAGAGCCCATCCCAGTACGAATACTTGTTACATTAAGGCCATTAAAGTAATAACCATTTTCGGCAGCCGATGAACCACCAAAACTTGATGCACCATTAAAGTTAGAACCGCCAGGTGCGGCAGTACCCGGTGCTAGTAACGCGATGCTTTCAAAGCCACTATTTACAGGCATTGATTGCAGCTCATCTTGAGTAAAGGTTAAGCCTGATGTTGAATCGGACATATCAACGCGACGGATCATGCTACCTGATACTGCAATACGCTCTACGTTATCAGCACCTTCAGAGTATAGCTTTCCGTCTAGAATCACAGGTTGTCCAAGGTTCACCTGAATGCCATTCTCTTGATTCTGCTCGTAGCCATCTTTAGTAATCGTAATATCGTAGTCACCTACAGGCACATTACGTAAAAGGTAATCACCTTTTTCATTGGTTTCAACCGTAAACACAAGACCCTTAGTCATATGTTTAAGCGTAATAGTTACATTAGACAGGTTACTACCTGAAGCATTTTCAATGTGACCTTTTACAATACTTGTATCGGCGGCCATAACGGATGGCGCAGACAAAAACAACACAGAACCCACGGCCAAAGCCGCTAGTGTCTTCTTTGGCGAAAATCGTTTTAAAGCGTTACTTCCAGACATAATTAATTCTCCCTTAAATCTTCTTTTAGTAAGCGCTTAGTTAAAATATTTATTAGTGATTTTGAGTGCAAAACATCCAAGCGCAACAAAACATTAACATAGTTAATATATTTTATACAATGTACTTTATTCAAAAAGTGCTTATAAATAGAGGGGTACAGACTCATCGGAGAGAGGAAGCTCAAACGTTAACGGGATACTGAAAGTTAATTTGTTAACATATTTAACAAGTTAAGAGGGGAATGATTATCACTGGTCATTACTGGAGATAATTGAACTGAATTACAGTCAGCAAGAGTATTTACTCACTAAAAAGTGCGCTTAGGTACACAAGCTTGATAAGGGGATGAAGGGGTTTTATTATTTCAATAATGCCATACTATCGAAGCTTAATTCTATTTCTACTGTCCGGTTTAGTAACACTAATTAAGAGTGTCTGCTAATTGATTGATTAACAGATCAAGTTATTAACCCTCACAACACCGAGATCGATCTGGACTAAATAGCAACATAGAAAGGAGAATGTTTAGCGAGGAGCTGCAATATAGAAAATAATGCAGAAAAACTAAATATGACTAGCTAAGGTTTGCAATACGCCTTCACGAAGCGCGCCACCAGAAAGAGATAAGTTTTGTATTTCAAGTAACTCAAATAGCGCTAATAAAATTGACACACCGGCGGCAAATGTTGGGGCTCTTTCTTGATTTAGCCCAATAATCTCGACCATTGAAGCATCGTTTTGCGCTAACACTTCTTGTTTTAGGCTCAGTAAAACATCCAAGGTAATTGTAGATGACTGATTACGATGACTAAGTAATTCTACAACAGACTGCACACTACCAGAGGCGCCAACAACACAATGCCAACCCAGTGTTTTAAGAGCAGATAATTGCTCACCGAGGACACTTTTCACCTGAGCTTTGGCATCATCAAAATCCAACTGCTGGAATGGATAGTGACTAAAAAAAGTCTCATTAAAAGTGACACAACCAATGGCTAAACTGGTTTTAAGTAGGACCTTATTACCATCACCAATAATAAACTCTGTGCTTGCCCCGCCAATATCAATAACAAGACGGCGCCCTTCACCTTCTGTTGTCGCAACCATACCTTGATAGATAAGCTCAGCTTCACGCATGCCAGAGATGATTTCAATTGGATGGCCGAGGATGGGGAGAGCTCGACGACAAAAATCATCGGAGTTAGAGATATTTCTTAACGTTGCCGTTGCGATAACAGCAATATTACGGGCAGAAACACCTTCCTTTTTGAGCATGTCGGCAAACATGGTCAAACAGTCTAAACCGCGTAATAACACCTCTTCACTCAACGAGCCGTCAGCTTGGATGCCTTCGGCTAAGCGGACTTTACGTTTGTATTTCGCAATAATTTGGGGTTGCTGGCCCACTGTTCTAGCGACCAGCATATTAAAACTATTCGAGCCTAACGTAATGGCTGCGTAAAGAGGTGTTGTCATTGAGCTTCGCTTATGAATGTCTACGCGTTCTGTCGTGACGACGTGGGCCACTACGTTGACCGCCTTGGGGGCGAGCACTACCGCTACCTGTACCACGAGTATTACGAGTATGAGTACTAGGCTTACGATGAATTCGCACTGGTGGCGGAATATCATCAAGCAGCGCATCACTGTCGTATGACGTTACAGGAATTGAGTGCTGAATATATGTCTCAATTGCTGGTAAGTTAAGTGCATATTCTTCACATGCAAAGCTAACCGACACCCCTTTTTGACCCGCACGGCCTGTACGACCAATACGGTGCACATAGTCTTCGCAGTCATCAGGCAAGTCATAGTTGTATACATGAGATACATCAGCAATGTGTAGACCACGAGCTGCAACGTCAGTTGCGACTAAGATATCGATTTCGCCCTTAGTGAATTGCTCCAGAATGCGTAAACGCTTCTTCTGCGGCACATCACCTGTTAGCAAGCCTGCGCGATGTCCATCACCTTCAAGCCATGACCAGACTTTTTCACAGCTGTGTTTGGTATTAGAAAACACGATGGCTTTTTCTGGCCAGTCTTCTTCAAGCAAAGACAATAGCAAAGGCATCTTCTCCTCCATTGATGGATAGAAGATTTCCTCTTTAATATTCTTTGATGTTTTCTCGTTTGGTGCGATCTCAACTTTTACAGGCTCATTCATGTGGTCATAAGCAAGTTCTTGCACTTTCATCGAAAGCGTTGCAGAGAACAACATATTCAAACGTGATTTAGCATCAGGCATACGTCTAAATAAGAAACGAATGTCCTTAATAAAGCCTAAATCGAACATACGATCCGCTTCATCAAGTACAACAGCTTGAATGCTACTAACATTGATCACACCTTGACGCACATAATCGATAATGCGGCCAGTGGTACCAATCAATATATCAACGCCTTTATCTAATACTTTGCGCTGAACTTCGTAGCCTTCACCGCCGTATACGATACCCACTTTTAGGCCAGTATGCTTAGCCAGTAGGTTCGCATCTTTAGCGATTTGAATAGCCAACTCGCGAGTCGGTGCCATGATAATCGCGCGAGGCTGATTTAGTTGGCGCTCCGCTGGGATCGGCGTAGATAGAAGGTGGTTAAAAGTGGCGACTAAAAAGGCCAGTGTTTTACCCGTACCTGTTTGTGCCTGACCCGCTATATCTTTTTTTTCTAATAAAATGGGTAACGATAAAGCTTGAATTGGAGTACAAAACTCAAATCCAGTTTCGTTAAGTGCCTGATGAACCTCTTTATGTAGAGGAAAGTCAGCAAACTTCTGTGTAGATAAATGTGTATCGCTCATAGCGCAGGCTTACCTGTAAAAGGTTGCAATAAAAAACTTGATCGTTTGAAATAGCGATAGAATTTTATCACGGAAAATTGGTGCACACTCGGAGAAACGTTTATCACGCTATTTTAGGCATCAGTGACGGAATCATCATTCCCTCTATTTTTACGATGCAATGAAATTTAAGCGTGTGTTTACCGTTCTCTTAGGACAATTTTAAACGCTTCTAGGCGTTAAACGTCGTTGACGTAGGCTAACTATGCCTGTAAATCAGCGTCTTGTCTAAAGCGTTTTAATGTACTAAAGAGTGCCGACATTAATATTTGCGTAACTTTTAGCTTGAAAAGTTATTTTACTGACCCAATATACAGGTTAAGCCATTAACAAACCAGCAATGGCAACTAAACTGGAGAACACCATGAGCGACAAGATTGTATACCTAAGCGACGATAGCTTTGAAAATGATGTAATTAACTCTGAACTACCAGTTCTGGTTGATTTTTGGGCTGAATGGTGTGGCCCATGTAAGATGATCGCCCCAATCTTAGATGACGTGGCTGAAGAGTACGAAGGTAAGATCACAATCGCTAAGTTGAATGTTGATCAAAACAACGTATCACCAGCTAAATACGGCGTTCGTGGCATCCCTACATTATTACTTTTCAAAGCAGGCGAGCTAGCTGCAACTAAAGTAGGCGCACTATCAAAGACTCAACTTAAAGAGTTTATTGACGCGCAAATTTAACTGCGAGTATACCGTTTAATCAACGATTGCACGGTATTAAGTGATTCCCGACACAGCTTCAATAAGAAAATGTGTCGGGTTGAACTAAACTTCTAGACGCCCCGCCCTGTTAGTGCTACTTTAATAACCAGAAACATTCTTAATTAACCCACTTCTCGCTATCCGATCGATATTCAATAAGCTACAAAACCTTTGATCGTAGATGGCATTGCCACGTACAAAACAAGACCCACCACGATGAATTTATCAGAATTAAAAGACACCCCAATATCAGATTTAGTCCAGCTTGCTCAAGACATGAAGCTAGAAAATATGGCTCGTGCTCGTAAGCAAGACATTATTTTCTCTATCCTTAAGGCCCACGCTAAAAGCGGTGAAGATATTTTCGGTGGTGGCGTTTTAGAGATTTTACAAGATGGCTTTGGCTTCCTTCGTAGCTCAGATGGTTCATATTTAGCGGGCCCAGATGATATCTACGTATCACCTAGCCAAATTCGACGCTTTAACATGCGTACTGGTGACTCGATTTTTGGTAAAATTCGTCCACCAAAAGAAGGTGAGCGTTATTTCGCCCTTCTAAAAGTGACCGAAGTTAACTTCGACAAGCCTGAAAACTCTCGCAACAAAATCCTTTTTGAAAACTTAACACCTTTGCATGCAGAAGAACGTATGCGCATGGAGCGTGGTAACGGTTCAACTGAAGATATTACTTCACGTATTCTGGATTTATGTTCACCAATTGGTAAAGGTCAGCGTGGTCTTATCGTTGCACCGCCAAAAGCGGGTAAAACTCTATTACTCCAGAACATGGCGCAAAGCATCACTAACAACAACCCAGAAGTGGTGTTGATGGTACTGCTTATCGACGAACGTCCTGAAGAAGTAACCGAGATGCAACGCATGGTTAAAGGTGAAGTGATTGCTTCTACCTTCGATGAGCCAGCAAGCCGTCACGTGCAAGTTGCCGAAATGGTAATTGAAAAAGCAAAACGCTTAGTTGAGCACAAGAAAGACGTTGTTATCTTACTTGACTCGATCACACGTCTAGCACGTGCTTACAACACGGTAATCCCTTCATCTGGTAAGGTACTTACTGGTGGTGTTGATGCCAATGCTCTACACCGTCCTAAGCGCTTCTTTGGTGCAGCTCGTAACATCGAACACGGCGGCAGCTTAACTATTATCGCTACCGCGCTTGTTGATACCGGCTCTAAGATGGATGAAGTGATTTACGAAGAGTTTAAAGGTACAGGTAACCAAGAGTTACACCTTTCTCGTAAAGCAGCAGAGAAGCGCGTCTTCCCTGCAATTGACTTCAACCGCTCAGGCACTCGTCGTGAAGAGAAACTAACGACTCCGGATGAACTACAGAAGATGTGGATCCTACGTAAGATCCTTAATCCAATGGATGAAGTGACAGGCATGGAATTCCTTATCGATAAATTGGCAATGACCAAGACTAACGATGAGTTCTTCACTGCAATGAAACGCGCTAAGAGCTAATTCGCTTTTAATATACCAACCTAGGTCGGTATAAACTAAAAAACCGCATTCGTGCGGTTTTTTTGTATCTGTTGTTTCCCCAAAAATTTTTGCGACTTAACACTTTTTATCCAAAACTTATGTTACCCCAAACGCACTACTCCATATAATGCTTCACACGTGCTAGGCGCTCCTTACTGCGGTCTCTAAGCATATCCCTCAGCAACAAAATCACTGGCGTCACATGCTCCCGCCCAGGGCACACAAGATATAAATCGGCCTCTTCCCCTTGATAATCATTAAGCAAAGGCACTAAACGCCCCGATTCGATATCATCAGTCAGATCTAACCAAGACTTAAATACTAGCCCTTGGCCTGCAACGGCCCAGCGACGAGCGATATCAGCATCATTACAGGTACGGTTAGCGCTCACTCTCACTTTATGTTGCTGGCCATTTCGATTAAAAACCCATTGGTCATGGGTACGCTCATCCAACATAAAAAATAAGCAATTATGCTGTGGTAACTGCTCCAAGGAGCTCACCTCACCAAAGCGCTTAATGTAATCCGGCGAGGCGCAAAGTACCCGGCGTGAATTACAAATTTTAAAGGCCACCAGCGCTGAGTCTTTAGGTTTACCTGAACGCAGCGCCACATCAATCTTGTCATGATAAAAATCCGACAAGTTATCACCGATATGTAGACGCAACTTTAGCTCTGGGTACTCAAGTAGAAAGGCATCAAGCCAAGGAAGCAAAACATTACGACCAACATCAGAAGGCACCGACAGACTCACAACACCAGAGATACTCGCCTGAGTACTTTCTATCGCTCGTTGACCCACCTCTAAATCGGCTAGCGCACGCCGACAATGAATAAGATAGCGCTCACCCGAATCGGTTAACCTTAAGCTTCGAGTACTACGAATAAATAAGGCTGTACCCAACTCCTTTTCTAATCGTTTGAGCCCCGCGCTCGCCACCGCAGAAGAAATATCTAACTCAACAGCCGCCGCGGTGAGGCTACCGCAATCGGCTACCCGTACAAAAAGTCTGAGATCGTTGAGTTGCATTATCAAAATTCCATTTGTAAATATAGCTTTATTATAAGTTGATTGTAGGTAAATGGCGGCTAAACGTCACCCACAAAAAAGCCTGCATCTGCAGGCTTTTTCAATCGTCGCGCTAAGCTAGTACGTTATGGATAATACGTAATAGCTTAGACAAGTGTGACTGCCATCTTACGACGTAGATACGCAATCTGCTGCATGTGCGGTAAGTCTTTAGGGCAATTATCTTGACAACCCAACAACGTCATACAGCCAAACACACCATCTTGATTACCAATTACATGATAAAAGTCTTCTAGTTCACGACCATCTCGACTATCGAGTTCAAAGCGTGCCAACTTCATCATGCCCACAGCGCCCACAAAGGTGTCACGCATCTGCTTAGTCGCACAGGCCGATACACACACGCCACACTCTACGCAGCGCTCTAACTCATATAGCTTGGCGGCTTCGGCAGGATCCATTGGCGTTTCTAAACGGTGCACATCAATGTCGTCACTAATTGGGTGCAGCCACAGCTTTAAGCGCTCAGCCAGCTCACGCATAAACTTACCTGTATTAACCGATAGATCGCCTATCAACTCAAATCCCGGCAGTGGCATCAAAGTGATATCACCTTTAGGGTACTTGCTGGTCAATGTACGGCAAGCCAAAGTGGGGAAACCATTGATCACCATAGCACAGCTGCCACAAATACCTGCGCGGCAAACAAAGTCAAACTGCAATGAAGTGTCTTGCTCTTCGCGCAAACGATTCAATGCGATAAATACTGTCATGCCCGGTGTTTCTTCAAGTTGATATTTCACCATTTCAGGCTTGTCACCCGGAACCTGTGGATCATATCTGAAAATATTGAAGGTTAAGGTACGGCCTGTTGCCGTTTCTTGGCTCATTTCGCGATCTCTCCTGCGCTCAAGTTATCAAGCGTGTCACTTAAACGTTCGTTCTTTGGTTTTAATGATTCTGGGACGTCAAACGGCATCAATGCATGTTGCTGCTGATGTCTGTCCGCATCGGGCCCTAGCTGAGCTAAGATCTCGCTTATCTCCTGCTCACGCCTAGCGGTATCCGGATGAGCGATAGCATTATCAATACCGTAACCACGATATCCTGGAGGCAACTCCATCGTCATCACATCTAGCTGCTCATACTCAAGCTGCGGCGATAAACTATTAGCATCTGGCCAGCTCGATAGGGTACGGTTCAACCAATCTTTATCATTGCGCTGCGGAAAGTCTTCACGGGCATGAGCACCGCGGCTTTCAGTGCGCGCTGCAGCCCCACAAGCGACCGTGAGTGCCACTTTAAGCATGCGCTTAACCCGTAGCGCTTCTACAAGCTCAGGGTTTGCATGACGCTTATGACATTTAAGGCCGATAGCATGTGAACGCTTAAGTAACGCTTGTAGCTCAGCGACGGCTTTATCGAGCTCAGGGCCGTTACGGAAAATCCCCACGTAATCCATCATAATCCGCTCCATCTCTTTGCGGATAGCAAACGGACTTTCACAGCCCTTACCTTCTACTAGCTCATCAATTTCACTGCGAACTTTATCAACGAATGTTTCAACCAGACCTGTGTTGATCTCTAGGGTATTTTGCTGGCAAAAATCGGCCACATACTTGCCAATAATCATGCCGCCAACCACTGTTTCGGCTAATGAGTTACCACCAAGGCGGTTAAAGCCATGCATATCCCAACAAGCGGCCTCACCGACACTAAACAAACCTTTAAGCTGTGGGCTTTGTCCGGTCTTATCGGTGCGAATGCCGCCCATAGAGTAATGCTGAGTCGGTCTCACTGGGATCCAGTCTTTAGCCGGATCGATGCCTAAGAAGTTTTCACAGATCTCTTTGACTTCACGTAGATTGGTTTCAACATGTTTACGCCCCAGCAAAGTGATGTCTAACCATAGATGTGGGCCATAAGGACTATCGACTCCCTTACCTTTGCGCATATGTTCAGTCATGCGGCGCGACACCACATCGCGTGAGGCAAGCTCTTTTTTCTCTGGCTCATAGTCAGGCATAAAGCGATGACCATCTTTATCACGCAGTAAGCCACCATCGCCACGACACCCTTCGGTGGTAAGAATACCCACAGGCACAATAGCCGTTGGGTGGAACTGCACCGCTTCCATGTTGCCAAGCTTGGCTACGCCAGTTTCAAGTGCCAACGCCTGGCCAACACCTTCGCAAATGATCGCGTTAGTCGACACTTCATAAATACGCCCATAACCACCAGTAGCAATGGTGGTCGACTTAGCGACATAAGCTCTCAATTCGCCCGTGATTAAACAGCGGGCGACAACACCATGGCAACGTTTACCGTCATGAATAAGCGACAAGGCCTCCATGCGTTCGTGTACCGGAATATCCATCGAGATCGCTTTGTTATCTACCGCATACAAAAGCGAATGTCCAGTACCGTCGGCGGTATAACAAGTACGCCACTTTTTAGTGCCACCAAAGTCACGGGCATTAATTAATCCATGCGCCTCTTCAGCCTCTTCAATAGTCACCTTCTCTGCGTTGACGACTACTTGGCGTGGACCTGCGGTAACACGCGTCCAAGGCACACCCCAGTTTGCTAATTCGCGTACGGCTTTGGGGGCGCAATGGGCAAACATGCGCGCCACGTCCTGGTCACAGCCCCAGTCAGAACCCTTTACCGTATCTTGAAAATGTACATCTTCGTCATCACCCATACCTTTAACGGTATTGCCTAAACTTGCTTGCATGCCACCTTGCGCCGCCGCGGAGTGCGAACGTTTAGCAGGAATTAATGACAGCACAACAGTATCTAGCCCACGCTCTTTAGACGCGATAGCCACTCGTAATCCAGCAAGTCCAGCGCCGATCACTAACGAATCGGTATATATCAGTTTCACACGTGCTCCTTAAAGTAGGGTGCAGAGTCAGTTTATGTTCTTATTGTCACCAGCTATCTATCGATTGGTGTAAGGTAAAAATGCCAGTAATGAGGCGATACCAACAACAATGAAAACAACGCTAATGATGGTTTTTATTTTTTTCAGTCTTATGCGAGTGTTTAAATCTTTCGCCGCCCCCCATTTCACCGCGAGACGATACATACCTATAGCAGCATGTAATTCCACACATAGCAGCAGAGGTAAATACAGCAGCCACACACCTTGCTCCCAGATCCTATCAGCACTGCCATAAGGACCAATGGTTTCTGGTGCCGCGCCTATCAACCACAAGTGCACAGGCAGTAGCAGTAAAATCACTACCCCCGTTATCGCCTGCCATACCCACAACCGGGTATCACCATGGTTAACCACGTTCAGCTGCAGTCTTAAGGCTTTTTGCTGACGTAAGTTAAGGGGTAACTTATGGATTGCCACCAGCACATGTAATAATACTATGGCTGCAATCAACACCGCAATAATAGAGACAACCCAAGGGTATCCATGACCATCATCGCTCAGAAAACTGAGCTCCATCGTCTTAGCAACCCAAGTCATGGCCCCTTCTCCCAGTAAAATGGAGGAGACCAAGATCAAGTGCGTCCAGAGAAACACCGCTAATAGGCCACCGGAAATACTCTGACTAAGATCTAGCCACCCACTCCAATTACTGCGATTGGTTATTTTATTCATTCGCCGCCCTATCTTTAGTAAACGCTTAACTTGTTAACCAGTTAGTTACAATGTCGCCCAGTAATAGGCATTTAACTGTGAGATAGATCAACAAAGCTGCGATTAGTTTAGTAAAGATTAATTAACGACTTTAGCTTAAGGTTCACGCACCCAAGTACGGCTAACTTGGTCGATAGGCCTCTACTGGTAGAGTCAGCTCACTGCCAATCAAAATGTAGGAAGCTAAGCTGAGTAAACCGATAGCGATAAGGTAAATAATCAATACCTTAGCCAGCTTACGCAGACCGGTGCGTTTTTCAGTAAATCCCCACTTAACGGCCACACGATATAAGCCAATCATGGCGTGTATAACCACGGCAGGTAGTAAAAAGATATATAGCAGCCAAGCGTTTTGATGATAAACGCGCTCAGCTGATAGATTAGGGCCAATCTCAGGATTGGCAATCATGGTAAACAAGTGAACTGGCACTAAAAAAAACAGCACAAAACCCGTCGCTAATTGCCAAAACCAAGCATGGCTATCTTTGTGGTTAATGACAGCCATATGGCGTCTTAGAGCCCGCCACTGTCCAAGCTGGGCAGGAAAACGACGCAAAGCAACTGCTGCATGCAACATCACCACAACCAACATAAATACAGAAAAGACTTTGGTCACAATGGGAAAGCCATGACCAGTAGAACTAAACATTCCGCCCTCTAAAAACTGCACTACCGTATAAAACGCATCTTTTCCAAGTAGAATACTTGACTCGAAATGCAAATGAGCTAATAAGAAGCAACCCATCATCACGCCTGTAATGCTTTGTATTTTATCTGCTTTTGCAGATGCTGGATGTCCTTTACCGATTACGTAGGATGCTAACATTATTCTTGTCTTGTTTGTCTTATGCAAAATAGTGGGATTTACACTCTAACAAGATCTTTAGCAGCAATTGGACAGCGGAATGATTTTCGTGATCTAACTCACCACGCTTAACGCAAGCGTTAGACGTAGATCACAAACCACCCCAATAAAAATGAACACTGGTAATACCATTTACCCAATAAAATTCAATATGTTGAACTACAAATTAAAACGAAAAAACCTCAATCAAACCAACCAAGAGCGCACACTTAAACTCATCATAAATCAGCATGTTCAAAGAATAGTGAGATGATTTCCGATCTAACATTCACACTCAAACCTGCCATGGTTTACAATAGCCTCATATATCTAGATAACGAGAATGCTCATGCCTTGGATCCAACTTAGAATTGACACTGACGGCCAACATGCCGACACGATTAGCGACCAGCTGATGGAGGAAGGGTCACTTTCTGTTACCTTCGAAGACGGTAAAGACAACCCAATTTACGAACCGACTCTGGGCGAAACCCCATTGTGGAGCCACACCGTCATCATCGCGCTATTTGAAGCCGATTTTGATTTAGCGCCTGTCGTAGAGCGTTTAAAGCTGCTTCCGTGCCTAGGCGATAGTTTCGGCCACAAAATTGAACAAGTTGAAGACAAAGATTGGGAACGTGAATGGATGGACAACTTCCACCCGATCAAGTTTGGCGATCGCCTCTGGATCTGCCCAAGCTGGCGTGAAATCCCCGATCCAACTGCAGTCAATGTCATCTTAGACCCAGGTCTTGCTTTTGGTACAGGTACCCACCCTACCACTGCACTGTGTCTAGAATGGTTAGACGGCCTAGATTACAACAATAAAGATGTGATCGATTTCGGCTGTGGCTCAGGTATTTTAGCGGTTGCAGCACTTAAATTAGGTGCAGAGCGCGTAACAGGTATCGATATCGACTACCAAGCTATTGAAGCCTCTAAAGCCAATGCTGAGCGCAATGACGTGCAAGACAAACTTGACCTCTACTTACCAGAAGATCAACCTGCCGATCTGCTTGCCGATATCTTAGTGGCAAACATTCTTGCGGGTCCACTGCGTGAACTGGCACCACTGATTGCAGAAAAAGTTAAACCAGGTGGCCAATTGGCACTTTCAGGCCTACTGCAAGAACAGGCAGAAGAAGTTTCTGCCTTTTATAGCGAGTGGTTTGATATGGACGAGCCTGCTCACAAAGACGATTGGAGCCGCTTGACAGGTATACGCAAATAACAGTAATGCGCGGCGCTTTCTGCGCCGCCACTGACTTCTCACTAGACAAAAGTCAAGCAAAAAAGTTGCCCCCAGGTCATTTATTGACCTTTTCACAGGCTTGAAAAAGGCGTACTATAGCGCCCCTTTGACGAGCAAGGTGTTTTGATAAATGCAGATTGGACCCTATCGCCTGAAAAATCAGTTGATCGTGGCCCCAATGGCAGGCGTCACAGACCAACCCTTTAGAAATCTCTGTCTACGTTATGGCGCAGCCTTAGCCGTGTCGGAGATGCTTTCATCCAATCCTGATGTTTGGGATACCGATAAAAGCCGCTTGCGTATGACACACGCAGGTGAAGACGGAATACGTTCGGTTCAGATTGCGGGTTCAGATCCTGAGTTAATGGCCAATGCCGCTGTTGTCAACGTACAACAAGGGGCACAGATCATTGATATCAATATGGGCTGTCCAGCAAAGAAAGTGAATAAGAAGCTCGCAGGGTCGGCTTTATTGCAAGATCCAGCTCAGGTAGAAGCAATTCTACGTGCGGTGGTGGCAGCAGTTGATGTTCCGGTGACGCTAAAAATTCGAACGGGATGGGCTCCAGAGCACAGGAATGGTGTTCATATCGCCCAGATTGCAGAAGATTGCGGTATTGCTTCATTAGCCGTTCACGGCAGAACGAAGCAGTGCATGTACAAAGGCGATGCCGAGTACGACACAATTAAAGCAATTAAAAAACAGATCTCGATACCCGTTGTCGCCAATGGAGACATTTTAACCCCAGAGAAAGCACGTTTTGTGCTGGATTATACTGGTGTGGATGCCCTGATGATTGGACGAGGAGCTCAAGGACGACCTTGGATATTTAGGGAAATCCAACATTACCTGGATACAGGTAAAAAGCTAGCGCCCGTTGAGATGGATGAAAAGCGTCAAGTTATGCTTGAACACCTTAAGTTACTGTACAACTTGTATGGCGATTATAAGGGCATCCGCTTCGCAAGAAAGCATGTTGGCTGGTACCTAGACCAAGAACAACAACGGCCATTTCGAAGCGAGTTTAATCGACTCGAAACCGTTGAAGAACAATGTTCCATGGTGGAACGCTATTTTGATGAATTTGTTGCATATTAATAAAGAGCAGAATACGAATGTTTGATCAGACTACTCACACTGAAGTTCACCCACTTACTGTTGGCAAAATCGAAACCGCAAGTGGCGCTATTAAGCCACAATTACTACGTGATGCGGTAAAGCGTGCTGTCACCAACTTTTTCGCTCAAATGGACGGGCAAGAAGCTGAAGAAGTATATGAAATGGTGTTAAGCGAAGTTGAAGCACCTCTGCTAGATATCATCATGCAACACACTCGTGGCAACCAGACTCGTGCTGCCAACATGCTAGGTATCAACCGTGGTACGCTACGCAAGAAATTAAAGAAATACGGCATGAACTAAGACTAACGTCTTAACTTGTTGTATTGAAACGGGCTTTCCAGCAATGGAAAGCCCGTTTTGCTATGCGTGCTACACACCGTGCTACACACGGACAATTTCATCATCGTGATATCCGCCTCTCTTCTTCTTTCCCCTATGATTTAATCTTCCTTCCAAAAATAACTATACCCAAAGCAGAGCATCTCAACCGCCTCGCACCTACCTCGAGTTAATCAATGGACAAACACAGATTATTTCCCAATTGCCCTAATCGTGAAAATGACAAAATCCACTCTTCAGATATTGCTCTTCATCAAACATCACAAGAAATAACCCCTGAAGATGTATATATGGCAAAACATAATCCAGTAGCTTCTCAAGGGATGGCTACAACTCAAAACATTTTTACGTCAATACAGTCCCTCAAACCAATCACCTTTCAAGAAAGTCAGCTAGATGAGATATACCTATTACAACAAGCTGAGATCCGAGAGAAAACAGCGCAAGTAGAGAGCCAACTAGCCTTACTTAAACGTCACCTCAAAGACGCGCCAGAAGAGATAAAGTACTTTCTTGATAAGACGGTAACTGACAGCATTCAACTTGGTGAAAGCATCGGGGAGTTCAACGAGCGAATCGATGCCCTTCAACCAATGCGGAATGATAAGCAATATACTCAAGACAGAAAATTGGGACCTCAGAAACAGCAGCAAAAGTACTATCAACCCTTTCAAGATTTAGTTAATGATATTGTCCTGATGCTGGAAACCGATACACAACTGCGTTTTCCCACTAAAGAAAAGCTAGCTAAGTCCATAATCAATATGATCTCTACTAAGCGTCAGGATTGCCTAAGTAGCAAAACTATCCAAAAATATATTAAACAAAGCAGAACAATCAAAGCTAGTGGCGGTCACCCCTCTAAGAACACCACCACAGAAAACGAGCTCAAATTATGGCTTGATACCCACTTTACTCATAAAGTTGACCAATATTTCATCAGAAAATCTAAATAATCAAACTAAACCGGTACCTCTGCTAGCAGAGGTACCTGTTTCCAACTTTATAAACTCTTAATAATTGGCTCATCAAATACAAACCAATTAAAACTGGAGTTTACAAAGTGAAACGCAATTTTATACAAACAGACCGCTTCATTCGCGAAGCAGAACGTAAAGCAATTACCTCTATATCACGTACAACAGCTTGGATTCTTGAACAACAAGGACAATTTCCCAAGCGACGCCGCATATCCCAAAGTAGCCGCTCTGTAGGCTGGTTGCTATCAGAACTCATTGAATGGATCGAATCACGTCAATCTGTCAAATAAGGAGCTATAAAAATGACACATAAGCAACTTGATCCTTTAGCAATGTACATAGATCAAAATAGAGTCGTAATGAGACCTGAAGTCCAAAAGCTATTAGGAGGGATCAGTCGCTCAACATTAGGAAGAAGGGTTAAGTCAGGCGAATTTCCGTCACCTAAACTGACAATAAAACGGCACTCATGTTGGATATTTAAAGATATCCATAAATGGCTTCCTAACTGATAAACAATAAGCAGGCTCAGGCCTGCTTTTTTATACCCTGAATAACTCATAGGGCTTGTCAGTAGGGGCTCAAAAGACAACCTCACCCGCTGACACACTTTGACCCACTTATGAAGTGAACATTAACCAGCTGAAAAGCCTTCAAACCCAGACGTACTGCATCGTTCAGGCAAAAACCAATAATGGATTACGGCGGATATTAAATAATATACCCCACTAGGCTAACAGCAATGCAAACGACTAGAAAAACTAACCATGACTAAAAAAACAAATAAACCCAGCAGAAAAGCTAAGCCCCGTAAAAAGCCCTTTTGTATAACCAAACACAACTCAATGTTGTTTGCTTACAAGAACCATGCTTACGATGTTTTTAAACCGGAACATAAGTGTTTAAGAAAAAACATAGTTAATACCATTATCTCTGATTACGAGATCATGCATAGCCATTACAAACGACTGCTGGTTGCTAGAATTGACCTACACCCAAGCCACTACTCTGCTGATAATCAAACAATTACCAAATTCTTAAAGCAGTTACAGCAATTGCTTGAAACCCAATACAAATGTAAGGTGATTTACCACTGCGCCAGAGAGCAGAACACATCTGAAATTGAGCATTATCATCTTGAAGTCATGCTTAGTGCCCACAAAATAGAGCACTCCAGCCGATTACAATCACTTATTAAAGCAATGTGGGAAATGCATGCTAATGGCACAGTATCATTTGTTGAAAACCCTTATTGCATCACTTACAGAGGCGACAAAGCCTCACTCAAGAGTGCCATCTACCGCTCAAGCTACTTGGCTAAAGAGCACACTAAAGAGCTCAACGGTAAAGCTAGAGGCTTTTTAAGCAACAAGCTCGCTCCGGCAACAAACTTCGACCCGACTACAGAACTCATGCTGGTGGACCCAGAAATCACCTTCGATAACAACCAACGAAAGCAAGCCTTTGAACATTTTAAAATAGCTAACCCACAATTCAATAGTCAAACAATTCGACCACCAAAACATGGCTGGTTTAACCCCCTTTCTCACGAGCAGCAGCTAAAAGCGTGTATTGCCGAAAGGCCCACCAGCTTAGAGCATTTAACCAATCCCCCTCTAACTGATGCCAAACCAAAGTATCGCTATAAAGACTCGCTGATAAATGATCAAGCTAATGAAGTGATCAGTCTCCATGTAACAGTGATCACTCGACTAACAGCCCATGAACCGAAAAGTGATCACTCTTTTTTTGATCACTTAGATCATCAATGAACAAATCATAAGGCTGCTGCAAACAACAGAAAACCAATATGCCTCGGGGGTGTAGTGAACATTTCAGTGATCAGCTGCTCACTACAAATTTCAAAATGCAGAACAAAGCCCATGAACCGAACTAATTCCAAAAAGTGATCACTAGATTGATCAAAAGGAGTAGAAACAAAATGGCTAGATTTAACCTTGAGAACTTGCCCAAATGCGGCGCTAAAACCAGAAGTGGAAAGCCTTGCCAGCGTTATGGAAATAATACCAATGGCCGCTGTAAGCTGCACGGAGGGCGTTCGACTGGTGCAAAGACAAAAGAAGGAAAGCTTGCGTTACGTACTAATGCCTTACTCAACGTTTTTGCTTGGCACTGTGATAAAACAATCTATCTACAAATCAAAAATTCAGACCTAGAAGGGGCCCTCACCGCCTATCTAACGCTAATAGAGCTACAAGACCTAGATTCTCGCGAGCTAAAAGATCTGGTTTTCAACGTCGTTAGTCAATATCGAGTTGAGCTAGAAATGTGTAAATACCTCATCGCTGAGCGTGATGGTGCATTCGCTTTACTACTCATTCAATCAGCGTTAGATCATTACTATAAAGATGATGCCTACCAACACTTACTCTTCCACATTCATGCGCCAATATATCCCACACCTTTCTTTCAAAGGCTTATTGGCTCTAATGCTGAATTCGACCACCAGATGAAATTAATGATTAATGCAGACAGAAAAAAAGGACCTTTCTATACAGGCAGCACTAGATTAACCCCGGGAATGAGAGCATTCAATAAGCAAATAAAAGCACTAAAAAATTATGCAAAAAAACCATGAACGAATTAAACAAGTCCTTTAGAGGGATAAAAGGCACACAATAGGACGACTCAACATAAACCGTCCTAGTAGCTTAGCCTTCTCGCCCCCAAGAATCATATTCCATCCCTGAACGCCCATATGCACTGCGCCGATATTTATCTTGCGGTATACCTCTAGGACCAACTTTTTCTGGTTCAGGATTTTTCTTTAGATACTCGGCTATTTCGGGGTCATTATATGTCGACGAGCAAGCTTTACCACTTCTAAGACTTGTACCTTGAGATGCCGTAGTCCGATTCGGGCAACGGCTAGCCAAATGACTCTTAAGCTTTTTCTCAGAAATAGACGTAGAACACTTGGGACAAAAAACTAATTTTAAAGCGCCACTACTTTCTTTGTTAATTGGACTCTTTTTTATTTCTAGCAGCTTTTCTTTCTGCCTTTCAAGGCAAGCGGTCTCATGCTTTGCTAGCTTTTTCTTTGAAACCTGAACTCCACAGCAAGAGCAATTTGTAAGAGGCGTCTTCTTCGAAGTTTTTATTGGAGCAAGCAACCTATGACCGACACGATCAACACTTTTAGCGTTAAATGATTTACGAGGCTTACTACCTGCCCCTCCCTGACCAACGCTTAATACTGGACGTCCAAACCATCCATGAACATTCGCTAAATGTGTATGTAAATCGCACTCAGCAACAACACACTGACACAACCCGCACAAAAGAGCTTTCATTTTGCCCACCCTGTACCATCACATTTCCAACAACGTCCACCAGCTCCGCCATCTCCACCACATTGAGTACAAAAAACAGGTCCCGTATTAGCTGACGATTTACTTGTTGTTATGACCCTTTTAATTATAGAGGGGCTATCTGAGAGTGTTGCCTTTGAGGATAACGGCGCACTTGATAAAAAATTCTTATTGAGCATTGAGCTAATACGCTTTACTCGCTGAACGTAAAACTGCTCCCCTCTCTCTTTCGCATAAAAATCTAACCATTGCAGTGCAATTTTCTCCGATGGTAACGCAACCACTGATGCCCCGTTATTGGAAGTGATGTGCCAATTATTTTCATATTGAAATAAACACACATCCTTTATATTTTTATGTTGCTTAGATAATTTAGACCACTGATGCGCCGCAAAAGTATCGTGGGAATCAGCCATCAAATCGGCATTCTCAGATACTTTTTTCCATCCATGATCAATTACTAGATGGCTAAATAGCTCTCTGGGAGCAATAACCCTCCCACAAAGACCACAACAATTAGCGTTTAGCACCTATGCTTTCCTTTTCATAATGTATCGTAAAGTGCCAGTTAGGCAGGTAGCAACTTTGCTTTATTTGCAGCTTTCAATGTGCCATTACTCATCATTGCAGCTTTAATTTTCACTTTGGCTCCTACGGGAAACTTATCTCTTTCAGAGTTTGAACAACTCACAAATTTTCCCTTATGCGCCCCTTCTACCACCAAGAACCGCTTCTTAGCTCGATTAATCACAATCTCTCCAATTAGCAAATCACGGTCTTTATCTTCAAATTTGATGTTATTGTGATTTGTTGAACGAGATGCCAGCTCGAATGTGTTAACAACCTTATCTAACGAATCAAAGAAGCTCGGCTGAGATAAGCTAACTCCAGAGGAAGTGTTTAAGTCCGGTGCGTAGTACTGTATTGCCGCAGACTTTCTGGCCTGAGATTCATCTTTCGACTTTGCTAACGCAACAACAAAGAACTCAGGGTCGCGAAACTTAACGACTGCAGCTCGAACCTTGTCAGTAACAGAGTTAGGGGTGTTATTCCAAGAAGTGTTGTAAATAGAATACCAACTGGTAACTAAGTCCTGACTTTCTACTACGTAAGTAGAGCCATTTGAGAACTTAATTAAATAAACTAAGAATGCTGCACACTCAGTTTGAGTTCGAGTAATGCCGTTCACCGTATTAACGGTTAATGAATATCTTTCAGCCATGAAACTGTTTTCTCACAATATTTAGAGCCTTTCTTTTAGTTGGTTATTTACCGACGTTCAAGCATCTAAATACGAAAGAGTTCTTTGCATCACAATAATTTAGCTCTCACAACAGTTATATTTGTTTTACGTCAAATAAGCTCACACAAAAGCCTACCTTTATCACTCCACCAGCAATCAGTTAAAACAAGGCCGACTAATACAAAACGTACTATTTCCTTATCAATCCTTGAGCTAAATCCTGTGCTTCCTTAAGGCTTTATGACACAATTGAAATGGGCAAAGCTGTCCGTAACTGTTTGTTATCTTTCCTAGAAGGACCTTGTTAGGTTATGAGCATCAATAAAGCAAAACTGACTGAAACCGATATCATCACCAAATTCATCATGCCAGCAATTAAAGATGCAGGCTGGGATGATATGACGCAAATTCGCCAAGAGGTGAAGCTACGCGATGGTAAGGTCATTGTGCGTGGTCAATTAGGATTACGTAAAACCGTAAAGTCTGCCGATATTGTGCTTTATCATAAACCTAGTATGCCGCTTGCCGTGATTGAGGCTAAAGCGAACAAGCATGAAATGGGTAAAGGTATGCAGCAAGGTCTCGATTATGCGCGCTTGCTTGAAGTACCTTTCATCTTCGCCTCTAACGGTGATGGTTTTATCTTTCACGACAAAACCCATGCCGTCACAAACAGTCAAGGCACATCAGAAGCCCACAACCTAGAATCCGAAATCCGTCTTGAAGACTTCCCATCGCCACAAGAGCTCTGGGCCAAGTATTGCGCTTGGAAAGGCTACACCGAAAAGCAGCTGCCCATTATCAACCAAGAATACTATGACGATGGTAGCGGTAAGCACCCTCGTTATTACCAACTACAAGCCATCAATAAGACCGTAGAGGCAATATCATCAGGTAAAGACCGTGTATTGCTCGTCATGGCAACAGGCACTGGTAAAACTTACACGGCGTTTCAGATCATCTGGCGCTTATGGAAGTCTCGCGCTAAAAAACGCATTCTATTCCTAGCCGACCGTAATATCTTGGTCGACCAAACCAAGACAGGTGACTTTCAACCTTTTGGTCCCGCAATGACCAAGGTCTCAGGCAGAACCGTTGATCCATCATATGAGATACACCTAGCCCTATATCAAGCTTTAACCGGCCCTGAAGAGAGCCAGAAAGCCTTTAAACAAGTTGACCCAGACTTCTTTGACTTAATCATTATCGATGAGTGTCATCGCGGTAGCGCCTCAGAAGACAGTGCATGGCGTGAAATCTTAGAGTATTTCAAAAGCGCTGCTCAGGTAGGCTTAACGGCCACCCCTAAAGAAACCGATGAAGTATCAAACTCGGACTACTTTGGTGATCCGGCTTATACCTACTCCCTTAAAGAAGGCATTGAAGACGGCTTCTTAGCGCCCTATAAAGTGGTGCGTGTGGATATTGATGTCGACCTGCAAGGCTGGCGACCAACAAAAGGCCAAGTCGATAATCAAGGTGAGGTAATAGAAGACCGTATCTATAACCAAAAAGACTTTGACCGCACCATGGTGATTGATGAACGAACTCAGCTGGTGGCCGAGACGATAACCAACTACCTAAAGCGTACAGACCCAATGGCCAAGACCATTGTCTTTTGTAATGACATCGATCACGCCGAGCGTATGCGCCGTGCTATCGCCAACCTCAACCCAGAGCAAATGGCGAAGAACGATAAGTACGTGATGAAAATCACAGGTGATGATGAACTAGGTAAAGCCCAGCTTGATAACTTCATCAATCCTAAAAAGCCTTATCCAGTCATTGCTACTACTTCTGAGCTGATGACCACTGGTGTCGATGCTAAAACCTGTAAGCTAGTGGTGCTGGATCAAAACATTCAGTCAATGACCAAGTTTAAACAGATCATTGGTCGCGGCACCCGTATCGACGAAAGGTACGGCAAGCTATGGTTTACTATCTTAGACTTCAAAAAAGCCACCGAACTGTTTGCCGATGAGCGCTTTGACGGTACACCAGAAAAGATAATCATTAAGAAACCTGAAGAGATTGAAGATCCTGACATTGATATTGATGGCGCAGGAGGTGAGGACTCAACCGATGGTAACGGTAATGATGACGAACACGATGGAACGAACCAACCAGATACGCCCGACACAGGTGGGAATGAAACCGGTGGTGAACAAGGTACAGGTGAAGGTGAATGGACAGACGATGAACCCCGCAAGGTAAACAAATACCGAGTTTCAGGTGTTACTGTCAGTAAGGTCGCAGAGCGTGTGCAGTATTACGACAGTGACGGCAAGTTAGTCACCGAGTCTTTCAAAGATTACACCCGTAAAACCATGGCTAAGCAGTTCAGCTCACTTGATGAGTTTATTAAGCGCTGGAATGATTCTGACCGTAAACAAGCCATCATCGATGAGCTCGCTCAAGAAGGCATTATCTGGGCCGCACTTGAAGAAGAGGTTGGCAAAGATATGGACCCCTTCGACATGATCTGCCATGTGGTTTATGACCAACCAGCGCTCACCCGTAAAGAGCGTGCAAACAGCGTTAAGAAGCGTAATTACTTCACCAAGTATTCGGATACCGCCCAAACGGTACTAGAGAATCTACTGGTTAAATACGCCGATGTTGGAGTGCAAGAAATCGAGACCATGCAAGTGCTTAAAGTGCAGCCCTTCAACGAGATTGGTAGCCTAAGTGAAATCGTAAAAAAAGGCTTTGGCGGTAAAAAAGAGTACGAGCAAGCGATTAGCGAATTGGAAGCTGAGATCTATCAAATCCACCAGCAATCAGCTTAAGGATTATTCTTGGGGTCTATGTTAACTGTTACCCCAACCGTTATTTTTACAGTGTGCAGTGACTAATCAGTTAGTCACTGCACTAGCTCCAGTACGAACTCTAACCCAAACAGAACCCTAAACTGCCACTACGAATCCAATACACATGCAGCCAAACCTCAAAGCTTCAGCCTTTGTAAGCGCATATCGAAGTATCAACTTCAAGCTGCTACTGGTGCTCGTCTTAACCAGCTTAATCCCGTTAATATATTCCACGACTCGGATACATTTTTTAGGCGATATCCCTAATCCATGGGCGTTCAGTATCGCAGCGCAAGTGGCTTGGCTTAATGTGATTTATGAGGTGCTTAGTGAGGCGCTACTTTTGCCGCTAGCATTCGTATTTGGTCAAGTGATACGAGAACCTAAAAAGTACAATGTCAGGTTATCGACAGGGCTTACTATCGTGGTCATGGCCTATATCATCGTTACTATTATGGTAATAACACTAGCACCACAAATGGTTGCAGCTATGCAGCAGCAAGCCGCGCTTATAGAGCAAACCGTCAGTTATATTCGCCTTGAGTCCATTGCGATTTTATTGTCGAGTGTATTCTCATTTGCAAGCTTAGTGCTCGTGCTCAAAAACAAGCAAAAGCTTATCTACCTGTTATTACTTATCCAAACCCTACTAACCCTATTATGCGACAGCGTGTTTGTCAGTCAGCTACCATTCTCTTTAAACCTTGGGGTTAACGGCATTGCGTGGACCAATATTATCGTCAGCTTGGTTCTATCTAGCGTGGCCATTTTATATCTAACGAGTAAGGGCTTATCAGTACGCTGCATTCAGTTTCATCAGCAACCATGGCTGGTAACTTGGCTAAGGGTTGGCGCCAAGTCAGGTTTAGAGTCATTAGTTCGCAACACCGCTTTTGTGGTGATGATCCTGCAGCTGGTTAATCAGGTTCAACAAGCAGGAGTATTTTGGTTGGCGAATCAGTTTATCTGGGGTTGGTTACTATTACCTATTCTGGCGCTAGGCCAGTTAGTGAAGCGCGATACGGCCAACAATGGTGGATTAAGCAAAGATAAAGTGAACTGTTATATGGGCATCGTATTGGTATTTGTATGCTGCTGGCTGGGGTCTATACCTGCATGGCAACCTTTTATCGAACAAGTTATGGGTGTTAGCCAGTCGCAAGCCGTCACAAAGCTAGTTTTACTTATGCTTGGCTTTTACATTGTGTTTGCCTTTAACCATGTCATTGATAGCTACTTTTACGGCATAGGCCGAACTGACTTAATGTTATACCAGTCGTTAATCGTAAACATCGGCTTCTACGGCAGTGCATTTATGTCTTATCAAATGGGCTGGTTCGTTCCATCGCTTGATAAAATCGCCATCATGTTTGGCTTGGGAATAACAATCGATGCCATCATCACCGCTTACCTGTACTACCGGCTAACTAAAGCCCGTGCCCCCGACATGACTAACATTCTAGTCCATTAGAATATGCAGCGACCATAGGGGGTGTTAGCGCCCCTTTGCTTTTACAGTTAGCTATCTAGTTCACTAGACAGCTCAGTGAGACTCATCGTAATGTCATCATTTAAGCAGCTATGGTTAACATATTGGCTGCGGACTTTATCAAGGTTGAGGCTTTGGTAACTAGGCTGATCTGCCAATATATCAAGGTATGAGTCCAACACTTCCTCTTTGGTGGTTTTTCGCTGTAGCTGCTTCTTAATGTTCGCGGCGAGCTTCAGCTCTGCCTCCTCATCATTGTCATCAAAACGCGCTTCATAAACTAACCCTGCGAAATTGTTGATACTCAGGTTTAGCTTTTGCAGTAACGCTTTTATTTGTTTCTGTTTTACTTCTGTCCCCATCGGTCCCCGCCCCCTATGTCATTCTGTGCCTGTCTTAGCGAAGACACTTATTAAATTAACCAGTAAAAAAGGAATTGAACATGACTAAAAGTAAAACCCCTATGACACCTGAAGCCGCTGCTCGTATTCAATCAGGTACTGCCAAGCAAAATAGTGGCAAGGTAGATAAAGGCAGTTTTGGTGCTCGTGCACAACGAGCGGCTGAAACCAACAAAAAGTCAGGCCAATAAGGAGATTACCGTGAGCAAATCAACACCAAAATCAAGCCCAAAAGCACCTGCTGCACCTCGTCCAAGTAACAACCCCAACTACCCAAGCACAACGGGTAAACCGTCTGGCAACGGGCGAGGTAACGCTCCAAAGGGTAAATAAAACCCTAAAAGGTTAAACTCGGCGAAAGCGGTCCCTCAAGGTGACCGCTTTTTTACCTTTAAATTACCTACAGCTCTTAGCATACCGACGAAAAATAGGCACAAAGCCTTTCGCATCATCTTCATAATCAGAATAAGGATAATCTTCTTGAGCCCCTTCCAGAGCACATAGACAAAGATCACGCTTGCTGAGGTAACGGTTTTGAGAAATAGAATTGCTACTGCCGTTAATACAGCTGTCGAGCAGAGCGTATTCCACCGCGATAGGATAACGATCTCCGTAGCCTTTAACCTCGTCATTCAGGGTATGAAAACCAACATAAGTTAAAAGGGCGAGCGCTGTTCCTGTTATGATTTTTCGTTTAGAAAATTCATAACCCTTGTAGTCTTTCTCACATTTTTTACAGCGTATGTTTTCAGCGTATTCGATTTTATTATCTTCGCTGCAATGAGGGCACTCAATAATCATGGGTCACCACTAACGTTCATCCTTGCTAATTAGTTGTTTTGCTAACTATTTAATCACGACTGGATATTAAATGCACCGCATTTATACAGTCCTAAACACCTACCGATGCAGCCATCATCACCGCCTACCTGTACTACCGGTTAACTAAAGCCCGGCCCCCCAATATGACTAACATTCTAGTCCGTTAGAAAATGCAGCGACCAAAGGGGTGTTAGCCGCAAAATTATCATAACTTACTCACTGATTAACCCTACTGGACTTGCTATACTGCGCCGCATTATATTTAGCAATTAAAGTAGCTTTGTTATGTCTATCAGTTCAGCAGTTAAATCCATCCAAGATATTATGCGTAAAGATGCCGGTGTCGACGGCGATGCCCAGCGACTAGGGCAGATGTCTTGGTTACTTTTCCTTAAGGTGTTTGATGCCCAAGAGGAAGAGTTAGAGCTTGAACTAGACGATTACCGTGAGCCAATCCCAGCAGAGTTCCTATGGCGCAACTGGGCTGCGGATAACCAAGGCATCACTGGTGAAGAGCTACTGGATTTTGTTAACGATGAGCTATTTCCACAGCTTAAAAATCTGACTGCGCCGATAGATAAAAACCCGCGCGGCTATGTAGTCAAAGAAGCATTCTCCGATGCCTTTAACTACATGAAAAACGGCACGCTACTGCGCCAAGTGATCAACAAGCTCAATGAAATTGACTTTACCGACTCAAAAGAACGTCACTTGTTTGGTGACCTGTACGAGCAGATCTTAAAAGACTTACAAAGCGCAGGTAATGCGGGCGAGTTCTATACCCCACGCGCCATCACTAAGTTCATTGTAGCGGTAACAGATCCTAAGCTTGGCGAGTCTATTATGGACCCTGCTTGCGGCACTGGCGGCTTCTTAGCGTGCGCGTTTGACCATGTTAAAACTAACTACGTTAAATCAGGCGAAGACCACAAGACCCTACAGCAACAGATCTTTGGTGTTGAGAAAAAGCAGCTACCGCACCTACTGTGTACTACTAACATGATGCTGCACGGCATTGAGGTGCCTGTACAGATTAAGCACGGCAACACCCTCAATAAGCCGTTATCAAGCTGGGATGACCAAGTTGATGTCATCATCACTAACCCACCATTTGGCGGCACCGAAGAAGACGGTATTGAGAAGAATTTCCCAAGTGAAATGCAAACCCGTGAAACTGCCGATCTATTCCTGCAGCTAATCATCGAATTGCTAGCAGAGCCCTCAGCCGGTAAAGAGGGGGGCCGCGCAGCTGTGGTATTGCCAGACGGCACCCTATTTGGTGAAGGCGTTAAAACCAAAATCAAAAAGCTGCTGACTGAAGAGTGTAATCTGCACACTATCGTGCGTTTACCTAACGGTGTATTTAACCCATACACTGGCATTAAAACTAACATCCTATTCTTCACTAAAGGTCAGCCAACCAAAGATGTCTGGTTCTATGAGCACCCATATCCTGCAGGAGTGAAGAACTACAACAAAACCAAGCCAATGAAGTTTGAAGAGTTTGCAACTGAATTGAGCTGGTGGGGTGTTGAAGCCGACGGTTTTGCATCACGAGTTGAAAACGAGCAAGCATGGAAGGTGTCGATCGATGACATCATCGCTCGCAACTACAACTTAGATATTAAAAACCCGCATGTAGGTGATGTGGTCAGCCATGACCCACAAGAGTTATTACAAGACTACGCCAAGCAGCAAGCAGATATTCAAGCCTTACGCGAACAGCTAAAAGGCATACTTTCTGCCGCCCTTTCTCCTAAAGATTCAGCGGGAGAAGTTAAATAATGGCTGAGCACGATATAAAAGTAACTGCTGATCAAAATTCGGAAATAACTGCAGAGCAATTAATCATAGAAAACCTAGATATCTGGACCAGCGCCATCGAGCAAAAGTCAGCGTCAGGCCGTGGTTCATCGAAGAAGTTTTCACTGCATGGCATCAAAAAGCTGCGTGAGCTGATTTTAGAACTCGCCGTGCGCGGTAAGCTAGTACCGCAGGCCAGCCGCGAGGCGAGAAATAGTGAGGAGTATGAACCAGCATCGGTCTTGCTTGAGCGTATTGCCGCTGAAAAAGCGCAATTGGTTAAAGACAAGAAGATTAAAAAGCCTAAAGCTCTGCCTGAAATTAGCGAGGATGAAAAGCCGTTTGATTTGCCGAAGGGGTGGGAATGGGCGAGGCTTCAAGATATATCTTCATATATTCAAAGGGGAAAAGGTCCTTCGTATGCAGAAGAAGGGACTGTTAGAGTTATTTCCCAAAAGTGTGTGCAAAATACAGGGTTTGATATTTCACCAGCTCGTTTTGTTACTGACGATAGTTTAGAAAAGTATCAAGCTGAAAGGTTTCTAATTAATAAAGATATTTTATGGAACTCTACTGGTACCGGAACTGTTGGTAGAGCAAATGTAATTACTAATATTGAAGAAAAGTCACTTGTTGCAGATTCTCATGTAACAGTTATTCGACCAACTCTCGTCTATAGTCGCTTTATATGGTGCTTTATTATGGCACCGGGGATTCAATCTCGAATCGAGCCAGACCATGAGAATGCTCTAGTTTCTGGTTCGACAAAACAAGTGGAATTAAATACAAGCTCTGTAATCACAGTAGTTACTTCCCTCCCCCCTCTTGAAGAACAATACCGTATCGTCGCTAAAGTCGATGAGCTGATGAGCTTGTGTGATGCCCTAGAAGCGCAAACAGAAGCGAGCATATCTGCACACCAAACCTTAGTTGAAACCTTGCTAGGGGCGTTACTGCTTCCTTCTGCTGATGCTAACAGCCCTGAGCGGCACTTTATAGAGAGCTGGCAACGTGTTGCCGAGCACTTCGACACGTTATTCACCACCAGCGCCAGCATCGACACACTAAAGCAAACCATCCTGCAACTCGCCGTCATGGGCAAGCTGGTGGAACAAGATGCTAATGATGAACCTGCTGCCAAGCTACTAGAGCGTATCGCCGCAGAAAAAGCCCAATTAATTGCTGACAAAAAAATCAAAAAGCAGAAACCACTGCCTGCTATCACCGACGAAGAAAAACCGTTTGAACTACCGAAGGGCTGGGCGTTGTGCAGAATAGGACAAGTGATCAATTTAGTTTCAGGGCAACATTTGAAACCAAATGAATATAGCGAGAATAGCCTAGAGAATGGCGTTCCATATATCACTGGACCAGCAGAGTTTGGTTCGAAATATCCAACCTATTCAAAATATACTACTGAGTTTAGAGCGTTAGCGAAGAAAAACGACATACTAATTACGTGTAAAGGGGCTGGTTTAGGCAAGTTGAATCTCGCAAATGAAACCATTGCTATTAGTAGGCAGCTAATGGCAATTCAATCACTAGAAGGCAATCTGGATTTTTTGTTTATTTTAGTTGATTCACAATACCAGTACTTTCAAGATAAGGGGGTAGGTATTGCGATACCAGGTATTTCAAGAGGTGATGTTGAGGAGCTAGTTTTGATGCTCCCACCACTCGAAGAACAACACCGCATAGTCGCTAAAGTTGATGAGTTAATGGCGCTTTGCGACCAGCTCAAAGCCCGCTTAAGCGACGCCCAAACTACCCAACTCCATCTCACCGACGCCATCGTCGAGCAGGCAGTGTAGATATGATGGACTCTAATGAAAATCTTGGCGATTACCATGTGTTTTTTGCACCTGATGATGTATTAATTCCTCTCGATAAACAAATCATTATTAGCCCTATAGCTACTAATTGGAATGACTTTGGTTTTCAGATTAATTGTCGGTTTATTGTAACTAATACAGGTGGGTTCTATGAAGGTGAACTCTATATTGGTTTCGTCTTACCGAGAGCATCTACCGATGAGGTTGGGCGGAAAAAGTTATTACATGACGAGTATACTCTTCCCAAGCTGCTTGATGAAAAAGGTGCAACTAGTGATAGAGGAATAGATGCGGCACAGATGCCGCCATTTTTCACCATGCTGCCTACTCAGCAAGATTATAGAGAGCTAATTAGTCAACTTGGTGTTGAAGTTGCTAACGACATCTTACATTCAATCTGTGATCTTTTAGCATATAAGGATGAAGATGTACGCTGGTATACAGAAGCGGTAGCAAGCAAAGTATTCAGTTTAGCCTTTATGCGTAATTCAGAAACATACTTTACCTACCATAATGCAGATTCAATACTTCAGGGTGTTGAATTTGAAGCTATTGGGGAGTTAGCTCAGTCATTAAGATTAACTTATCAACTAGATGGGTTTGAAAATAAACATGAAATTAACCTTCAATATGATTCAAATTCGATATTACCGCGAAGAGTGAGTGTTTTAATAGGCAAGAATGGAGTGGGCAAAAGCCAGGGGTTAAAGCAATTCATTCGTGCAGCGATGCAAATTACAGACCCATCGATTTCTTTAACTGAAAATGGTTACCGACCTAAAATTAGCCGATTGCTCGCTATAGCCAGCCCAGGTGAAACTAATACCTCATTACCCCCAGAAAGAAAAAATCAAAAACTAGCTTACAAAAGGATGACCTTAACCCGTGGAGCTAAAACTAGAATCGGGCGATCTTTTAAAGATTTGTTGGTTACGCTGGCAAGAATAGATGAACAATTTGTAGGTGGAAAAAGTCGTTGGGACATTTTTATCTCAACTGTTGCGGCTTTTGTACCTATTAAGGAACTTTACTTAAAAGATCGTCAGGGGAAGATGGTGCCTCTACTTGACTTCAGGCGCTTTCTTGGGGAGCAGAGACAGTTAGAAACATGGGGAGGCCTACTTCCATCTGCAGAGCCTAGAAGAAAAGCGGGGCCAAACTATCACTCTTTAAGCAGTGGACAAATTACGTTTATTAAATTCGCTCTTGCTTGTTGTGTATGCATAGAGAATGGCTCATTTGTATTACTTGATGAGCCTGAGACTCATATGCATCCTAATATGATTGGTGACTTTATGATGTTGTTGGACACCTTACTTGAGGAAACTGGTTCGTTAGCACTCATAGCAACGCATTCACCATACTTCGTTAGGGAAGTAAGTCGTGAGCAGGTACATATTTTAAAGCATGTTGATGGTTATATAGATACGCAGTCGCCAAGGCTCAGAACTTTTGGTGCTGATGTGGAATCCATTTCACAATTCATCTTTTCTGAAGATGTCGATGGTAGACTTGTAGATAAAATAATCGGCAAATCAGCGGGTAAATCCTTTGCTGAAATAGAGGAGCAATTAGGCAGTGAGCTTTCAATGTCAGCTTTGATGACTATTAAGGATAGGCTTGAAAATGAAGAGGCTTAATCCTAAAAGAGTCCGAGATTTAACTAAGTTAGATGATTTAGCTTCAAATACTTCTTTAAGTGGTACGAGCTATCCTGAGTTGAGTCGAGAAAAGCAGGTATTAATTGCAGCATATGCTGACTATGAGGTCCATAGAGGGAATGCAATACAGATTGCAATCGTTAATATTAGCAATAAACTCCAAACTGGCTTAATAGCTCATTATGAGTCCCCACCATCGATAGTTGATTATAAGGATTCAATCAGAAATTCCTCACCGGATGTTTGCCCTATGTGCGGAAGTCAGCATCCCCGAACTCTAGATCATGTGTTGCCAAAGTCGCTATATCCAGCTTGGTCAATTTTTTCTAAAAATTTGGTACCCGCTTGTAGTTGCAACCAGAGCCGAAGTGTGGCTACTTTTCTTGCGGGTTCTATAAACAAAAGGGTACTTCATCCTTATTTTGATGACTGTTTAGACACAAGGTTGCTTTCTACATCGTTTGAATATCCCGAAGATCTCAGGTGGGTGAGGGCTAAGTTATCATGTGTAGATGAATCCCACCCAGATATTGATGCGATTAAATATCATGTTAAGCATATTATTGAGAGAAATGGGATTGATACTTGGTTTCGCGGGAAATTGAATAAAATTAAAAACTCTCCGCAGAGTGTAATTACTCAACTCCCTAGAAGAGAAGCAATTCAAGCAATAGATTTACCACCTCTATTACAAGATACACTTGAAACTTATGATGAGCAGCATGGAACACCTAATAATTGGTATTCAATTTTATTACATGGGCTATTAAATGAGAGCTGTTTACATGAATGGATTGTCGATAATCATAATAGGTGGTTAGCTTCCAGAGCGCCAACCTGACGTAACCTGTTTAACCGTAGTATCTCAAACTTCAGAGCTTCTTGAATACGGGAAGTCATGGCCTTCATTTGAACAACTATAGGAAATTATTAGTTTAAATGGCAATCAAATCCAATGACGTTAAAACCATCGCAGAATTGCTTAGTCAGTCACTATACATTCCAACTTACCAACGCCCCTACAAATGGCTGCCCAAACACGTTAATCAGTTGTTTGATGACATCTTTAACCATCGTGCTAAGCCGTGTTATCGACTTGGTACTGTGGTACTGCATCAAGACAAAAACTCCGAAAGTGCAGTGGAAAAGGGTGGTCTTAACATCGTTGATGGTCAGCAGCGCCTACTTACCTTAACGTTGCTTTGCACCATTATGGATGGAGAAGAGAAAACCATCGCATCTAGCCTTCTTGAGCACAAATTTGAATCATCAATTAGCATAGCAAACCTCAAGAATAATGCGCAAATTATCTCTGAACGAGTCGCAAGTCTGCCTGCTACAGAAAAGCAGGAACTACTCGATTTCGTCCTTAACAAGTGCGAACTTATTCAAGTTACATTAGATGACCTGAGCGAAGCGTTCCAGTTCTTCGATTCACAAAACGCTCGTGGCAAGGCACTTGCCCCTCATGATCTGCTAAAAGCTTATCATTTACGTGAAATGATGGACTCAACAGAGCAAACCGAGCGTCTGCATCACGTCAGCTTGTGGGAGCAGGGCGTAAACCCAGATGATGACTCTGCTAATTTGCACACCATTATGGGGGAGTTCTTGTTCCGTATGCGCCGCTGGATTGACGGCGAATACGGCATTCAGTTCAGTCGCCATAACATTGGTGTATTCAAAGGCATTAACCTAGACAGCACTCAATACGCTTATGTGGATGCCATGCTTGCGCTTGATTATGCGATTGAAACCTTTAATGCCGATCCTGCACGCAAATGGGACAAGCAAGCCAAGGGCTATCCATTCCAAGTTGATCAGGTGATGATCAACGGTAAGCGCTTCTTTGAGTACATTCAGCACTACATGGCAATTCACTCAACCTTGTTTGTCGGCAAGGGGGCAAGGTTATCTTCATTCGTATATGAGCATGCTGTTAAGTACAGTGGCAGTAACCGTAAAGGGGATAGCTACGTGCGAAACCTCTTTTTATGTGCAGTGATGTACTACTACGACAAGTTCGGTGATGTGGAGTTAGAGAAAGCGGCACAGATTTGTTATCGCTGGAGTTATTTCTTACGTCTTGAGCTGCAACGCATCGGCATGGAGTCGGTAGATAATCATGCCAAGGCGCGTAGTGGACTGTTCAGAGCAATCAGTAAAGCCGTTCACCCTCAACAGGTGTTGAACTTTCAGCCCCCTTATATCAAAGAGCCTAAGTTCAACAATGCTAAGGACGTACAGGTATCTATTGAAGCCATGAAATCGGGAAGTGTAAATGAGTGATTCGAACCAAGTCGAGCAGTTATCCGTTAGAGCACTTTTTGACAGCAAAACCCAGTATGTGATTCCTATCTATCAGCGTAACTACGCTTGGGGCGCGACAGAGATTGAGCAGCTTATCCAAGATATCAGTGACGCAGCAGGACTCATTACTCAATCTGATGAAACAGCTACCGCCAAACAAGCAAAGTACTATCTTGGTAGCCTTGTGGTTTATCAGCGTACAGCTCATTCACGCCAATCTAATGTGGTGTACGAAACCATTGATGGGCAGCAAAGGCATACCACGCTCTCTATCTTATTGGCGTATCTCAAACATCGTGAAGTACTGGGTACAGATAAACTAAATGGGCTAGACATTAACCTTACCTTTGATAGTCGTCCAAAATCCTCCAGAGCGTTAGATGACATCTATACAGGTAAAACTAATGGCGAGTCAGAAGAGCCTAATATTCACGCTGCCTTTAACATTATTCAGCGTTACTTCAAGACCAAAGGCTTAGATGCAGAGGCGAAAACTAAGCAGTTCTTTGAGTACCTATTAGAAAGCGTCACCATACTGAGAGTCATCGTTCCACCACAAACAGATCTCAACCACTATTTTGAGATCATGAACAACCGTGGTGAGCAGCTGGAAAAGCATGAAGTATTGAAAGCAAAATTCATGGCTACGCTCGCTACTGATGAGGAAAGAGGCTGCTTTTCCACTATTTGGGATGCATGTGCGAATATGACGCGCTATACCCAAATGGGCTTCCAATCTGACTTACGAAAAGAGGTATTCGGAACAAACTGGCAGACGATGCCAACAAGTTTTGAGGCCATTCAAGAAAAGCACGCGAGTAAACAGCAAAAACAAGATGCAATGACGCTGCGAGAAATCATCAGTAACAATGCATCTAGCCCAAATACCGATGATGACGAGCGGGAGAAAGAAGAGCGATTTGGTACGGTTATCGACTTCTCAAACTTCTTACTTCATGTTTTAAAGCTGATGAAGGCGGAAGAGAATGTTTCGTTAGATGATAAGAAGCTGATCGATGCATTTATTTCTAAAGACGATGGCTTGAGGGTTGGAGCCAAAGCCTTTGTTTATGAGTTGCTTAGGTATCGAGTTTTATTTGATAGCTACGTAATTAAGCCTGAACAACACGATGATAAGCGCAAGTGGAGTTTGTTACGGCTTAATGCTTATACAAACAAAAATAGCCTAAGCCCAGAGTACCCAAATGCCTTTAGTAGTGAGTGGAACGAAAAGATTCGCATGATACTGGCGATGTTCCATGTGTCGAATCCAGCCTTAGTTTACAAACGCTGGCTAAATGACGCTTTACGAGTATTGAACGACCTCGCTACTGAAGGCCGATTGGAAGTTGATGGCAGTTCGTACCTAGCAGCACTCGAAAAGCAGAGTGACAAGTATTTTGATGAGATCTGCGATGGTTCTCAGCTTGAGTTTACAGAGAATAATGCAGGTGTGTTACATAAGGGCACTGGCGTACAAAACTTTGTTTTCAACCATTTAGACTACCTATTGTGGAAGAGCCTCTCTGATAATGAATCCTTTGATAGTATAGGTAAAAAAGAACTTGGAAAGCACTTTGAGGAATTCCAGTTTTCATTCCGAACCTCTGTTGAGCATTATTTTCCACAAACTGATCCATCCGGTGCTAAAGGCATGCATGATGTCGACAGGTTCGGTAACCTTTGCCTTATTTCGCCAAGCAGCAACTCAAGGCTGAGTAATTATTCTCCAGCTGATAAAAAGAAGTTTTACCGTGAGAACAACCGTGCCGAGAGCTTAAAGCAAGCGCTCATGATGAGTTACGATCACTGGGGACCTGATGGTGCTGGCATAATTAATATTGAAGAACACGAAAGACTAATGCTTTCAGTATTAAAAGGGGAGTAAGGTAAAACTTAGAAAAATGCGATGGTAACTGAATTGCAGAGTTTTCTAGCACATAACTTCTTCAAAGAAACGCAACAGGCGAGAACAGTTATACCAATAACTACGCTCGCCTGTTCAAAATAAACAAACTACAAAGCCTTCTCACTCTCCACAACAGCCTCTCCATGTATCTCATCGAGCCACTTATCAAGCGCTATCTTTTTCTCATTGATATAGTGGCTGCGGTTGTAGATCCCAGCAACACCAGAGACAGAGTGGCCTAATAGGTGCTCTACAACATGAGGTGGAATACCTAAGTCGTTAAGCCGAGTCGCAAGGGTTCGCCTTAAATCGTGCAAGGTCCACTTCTTCTCGTGTTGTAGCTTTTCCCAAATTTTACCGCCGTAAACGCTAACCGACTCAGGGCTCTTTAACTGCCCAAGTAGATAGCCTGACTTCTGGTTTTTAGCTTTAAGCTGCTTTAACCACGAGTACAACCTAGGCGGTATTGGCCGGATAATTAACTCGTCGGTTTTACTGTTAGCTTTAGGGACTGTCCACAAGCCTTTGTCAAAGTCCCATTCATCCCAAGAAGACAAACGGACCTCTTGTGTACGCGCACCAAAGATAATCAACAGCCAGATAAGATTGTTGTAATACTCTTGATGCTCACCCGCTTTAACTTGATTAATCACATCTTGTAATTCGACCTCTGTAAGTACCCTATCTCGCTTTTTCTGCTTACTACCAACATCAGTGATAGTTAAGTCATCAATTACATAGCTGGTGGCATATTCCCGCTTACGACAAAACAGCAGAGCTTGCTTAGCCCCCTGCAAAACTTGCCCTGCAGCAACAGGTGCCGCCCTTTGCTCATTGGGTATGCCCTTTCTTATTCGGTCAAAACAGGCTAACCATTGAGGCTTAGTTGTTTTATCTAACGGGTACTTACCTATGTATGGGTACAAATGCCGTGCAAACTGCGCCCTATGCTTATCAACATTTTTACGGTTATCAGTGGCATATTCCACCAGCCAATATTCAAGCGCCTCTTTCACAGTCACAGCTTCTTTGCGAACAACTTTAGCCAATGCCAGCTCGACAGCAGGGTCTTTGTCATTATCCAGCCATTCACGGCACTGATCACGCTTATCTCTTGCCTGTTTAATTGAGGTTTCTGGGTACTTACCCAAGCTTGCCCACTTAGGGTTGGTTTCGCGGCCACCCAATCTGTAACGAAACACCCAACCAATAACACCCGTTTTCGAAATACGTACAGCTAAGCCATCGCCATCAGAAATAACTGATTTTCCGGTGTAAGGCTTACCGGAAACTTTACGTAAGAATGTGTCTGATAGTTTATTAATAACGCCCATATGAACCCTTGCCCTGCCACGTTCCGTGCTACACACCGTGCTACACACGGATTGGTTAACGAAGAAAAACCAGCTTAAACAAACACGAACAAGAGTCTCGCTAAGATACTAAAAAATAGCAAGTTTTAAATAGGAGACAGAACAAGCCCGAACAAGAAAAAACACAGATTAGAAAATACGGCATGAACTAAGACTCACGTCTTAACATGTTGTATTAAAACGGGCTTTCCAGCAATGGAAAGCCCGTTTTACTTTGTGTGCTACCCTCATATGTACCCCTGTGGTTTTGTTGCCCTCTGCCAATTCCTATCCTTTTTCACCCTTAAAAAATATCATGTGAAAAGATCTGCCACTGGCATGCTAAAACCCTTAATTTGCTACAAAGCCGAAATGCCGTTTCCCCTCAAACTCCATATCTGCGCAATCAAGCGCTGTGAATACGAGGAAATACCAATGAAAGACGTCAATTTAGCTTTAACGGATATCGGTGCAGCAAATGAATTAGTGTTTGACCGAATGGTTAAAGAGAAAGAGCGAAAGCTCATCACCTCAGTAAGCAGAGCATAAACCTTTCACCTAGAGCACAAAGGTATGCCCTCTAATCGAGGGAAATATCTAAACACTCGTAGACAGCCTGCTTTCAGAGCGACTTTACAGAGTTAGCTTCACAGAGGCTGTAACGTCAGTAGAGGATCTGAGCAACTACAAGTCATAGCAACCTAGAGCTTTCACTATGGGGTTATCAGGAGCGTAGCGCACTCCCACAGGTTAGAACTATACCGCTTATAGGTACTGCAGCAGTGTTAGCTAATTTACGCACTGTGCTGGCTTGAAGAACTGATAGCTTCAAGCAGCACCAATGCCTTTGTAAAAGTCCAAGTAGCAGTAGATAAATTACTGGCAGAAATAGTTATTGTGCTTGTCCTGGAGCTATATATTTGTAAATTTCTTGTTTTAGCTTTACGGGGACTTCGCTTGATAGCAGCTCACGCAAGGTCGTTTCAACGACTGAATGGCTGTCTTTATGCTCACCTAGATAGGTGACTAGCGAGGTAGCGCCTGCCGAGTCTTTGTGCCTTAATACTTCTTCGCTCGCCCAAGTAACGGCTTCAGGCCTATTACTGGTGCTGAGATCCCTGAGCGCTAACTCTCTCACCATAGGGTCGGTTTCATTAGCCAAGCCTTGGGTGAATGTGTTGATAGCATCGCTCCCCTGTAAGCGCAGCATGGTTGTATATGCAACCACCCTTAGATCTGAGTTATCACTGATTAAGAACGCTTCTACATCAGAAACAAAACTGGGATTTCGACTATTCGCGATGGCGGTTAATATTTGGTCTTGATGGTATGCTTGCGAACTATCTTGCAGCTGCTCTCTTAATAACGTTTCAACGTGCTGTGCTTGAGTCGGATTCAATTTATCGCTGCCACCTAACGTACCCACCGCGTAAATAGCCATCGAGCCCAACTCACTGTTGACGGCATCGACAGCCCCACTGGCCCCCTGATGAAATGCAAATAAGCTATCGACCAATTCAGTGATGGGGTATTCAAAATCGTGAGCATAGGCGATGGCGCGATTTCTAGTGGTTGGGTTAAATGCGGCATCGGTGGCCGCCGCCGCGACCGCTTGTTGAGCTTCAGTATGCCCCGCCTCAGTAAGGCTACTCCACAACGCTAATTTAACCGATAAATCCACACGTTCACTTTTAGTGTCTAACTCTTGCACTAATGAGCCAGAAGCCACCGGATACAGGCGCAAATAGTTGACCATAAACTTTCTTGCAAGAGACTCGGTATTAGGATCGCTAAACAATTCAACAAAACGTCCAACCGCCTCTTCAGTATTTAAGCCTTGAGCCATCATATTGAGTTTCGGCTCTGTAGCGTAATAGTCTGCCATGCTTGGCGTTGCAGTATTCGCTTTTGATACTTGCGCGTAGAAATCAGGAAAGCGCACGTTAGAGTCGACTGCCATGCTATTGGCTGCAAAAGTCATCTTAATATCATCAAATGTCTTACCCATGATCTCGGAGTTAATCAGCTCAATGGTATTGATCGATTGAAACCAGCCGCTGTGCTGATCAACAACAAATTCAGCCTGATGCTCCTCAATACTGACTTTAACGTCAGCTAAGCCAATGCCAAGATCCATGTCATTAAGATGACTTTGCTGATAGCTAAGTTTATTTTTGATGATAGTTAGCGGCTGGTATTTAACACCATCGTCTGCCAGTAGTTGATATTGCGCTTTATAAGTCCCATTTTCATCAAGCTCTCGGGTTAACCAACTGGATTTATATTGATTAGGATAAATCAGCTGTACATTATTTATAATCAGTTGGGTGAAATCGGCACCTTGAGTAGCGGTATTGGTTGCAAGATTAGTTATCTGCCCAGTTTGAGAAAAATCAAAAGAGAATTGATGCTCAGCGCCTTGTGGAGTCTCAATCTCCTGGCCATTATTGATATAGCGTAAATCGCTATATTGGCCTAACACATGCCAACCGCTCGTCTGCTGAGGATAAAATTTAAAATGCACTTGAGCATTCGCGCGAATACTCATATTTTGACGTTGTGACCCACTAGCTTGGATCCCTTGAGTGAGTGCTGACGCATCGACTACGCCGTCGATATCCAACATTATTTGGTAAGCATAAACACCATTATCGGCAAAATCATAAATCAATAGGGTCTTATCTGACCTTAAGTCATCCGTAGTAATAGCTTTAGCATCGTTTGAATGACGACCTTGGCTTAGTGATTCATCAAACGCTAATAGATAAATGCCAATACATATTAGTAGTACGCTAACTAGCACCATCATTGGGGCTGCATTTTTTTTCATCATAGAAATGCCATTATTCACTGCATGAATTTCGAAAGTAAAACAGAAAGCCACCTGCAATCATTCACAGGTGGCTATTTTTAACAAAGTATCACCTAAAGAGTTACTCGACTCTAAGGGTGACGTTCTTCCCCCCAGTTTTTCCACCCTTGTAATTCACATGGGCATAGAGGTTACAATCCTTATGAGGCAGAGTATGCTTTCGATCAAATTTGTTTCTCAAGCTGTATTTAACCCAGTATTTTTTACCCGTTAAACCGTATTTTTTTATCTCGCTACTGCTTAATGTCTTACCTACTTTTTGCAAAAATCTGTGGTACTCAATACCCGCAAATCCCTTTTTAAGACCGTAGTAATTTTTTCTTTTCATATTATAGTTAGTGGCTAGGTGTTTAAGTTCAGTGCCACTGGTAATCGGACAGCTAGCCAATACATCGATATGATCGCCATTAAGTCGACCTTTGGCTTTTAGCACCATTTTATCATCACTGCGCTTACGTTGGCTTTTAGAGACATATAATTTATAGGTTGATTTTAAATAGGAGGTTCTAGGTACATCTATCTCTTGAGAATGGCCCCACATTCTATATTTACGCCATAAGTTGTCTGAGTACTTAGGTCCTTTCCAGCTCATAATCTTATGTGATTTCTTTACTTTACCAACTAAAAGGTTAACTTTAGCCCATATTTTTACATAACCATCTAAGTGCTCACGTACCATATCCAGTGAAACCGTCGACGATACCTGGTTACCGTTGTCAAACACCCCTGAATATCCTAGCTGTGGCGATAAATAAATCAGATCCAGATTTGAACCGATCCCAGCCGAAGCAAATTTACCACCAATCGAAGCATCTGCCGTCGCTTTAAGTTTTGCATAGGGACCGGTGCGACCCTTTAGAGTATTTGTACTTGTATGGTAGTAATTGCGGCTCATTAAGCCCACTTCCCCCTTAATACAAGCTTCTGACTTAAACTTGACACTCCACTTCTTAATGGTTTTCCCCTTACACACCTTAGCAACTTCTTTGCGTAAAGTTTCTTCATCACCATCGTGGGAATTATAAATAACTTGCATCCCTTTATAGTCGTCAGGCACCCATCGGGTTTTGCTCCATACCGTCTTACCTGCCACTTGGACTTTGTACTTTAAATTAGACTTGTCGGCATTTTCCATAAGGGCGGTACTATCTACCTTTAACAGCGTCACGCCCTTACCAAATACCCAAGCCTTAACCCAGCCATACAGGCGTGTATCGATATTTTTAGGTACCCCAGCTGTACCTGAAGTGTATTTGGCTGAGCCTTGCACTTTATATTCTATTTTTGCTTTACCACTAGAACCCACACTTTTCTGGTAGGCCTTCTCAAAAATAGTCGAGGTTTTAGCTCTAGCAACAGCGCTAGCGTACGAGGCGATACCTTGTTTAGCATCTTCAACTATCGGTTGTTCATCATCTGAATCCGGTGGTGTAGTTGCCAGGAAAATAACCGGTAAGCGGATACTATTATCGTCGACCATACCTTGCCATTCCGATATAGCACCATTAGGGTCAAGGCTGATCGTTACCTCACCGACTAGATCTTGCTGATGCGCCGCGAGTAAGTCATACACTTGCTCATTAAGCCTTAAATCAAGTAATAACCCCTCTTGATCATCGACGCCGATAGAGGCACATCTTTCCTCTTCACAGGTCACTGCCAATGTGCGGGTATCACTTTTTACATAGTCATAGACTTGATTGGTTTCAGGGTGAACAATCGCATCTTCTTCAGTCGGCTCTCGGCCAGATACTGCTGAGGTTAAATTGAGTGGGAACACCCCTAAACCAGGTAAGTCGATTGTCGCTTGCAGCTCAACAGGCTCGCTGACATCTAAAAACTCAGCTGTCATCATGAAGTTGACATAAATATCGCCATCGCCTTGGTTAAATCCCTGATTGTCATCAGGTCGCTCTGCCAGCACAAAACTAGCATTTTCGAGTTCGGCCATGGTGATTTTAAGGTTGGGCTTATCCGCTTGGATCACATCGATTTGCCCGAGCGAAATCGGCTCGGCAATAGCAACGATCTCTCCTTGAACGTCATCAGGTACGGTTTCAAATTTAGCCATTAACTGGTATTGACCACTGAGCACATCACTAGGCACAGCGAGCCCTGAGGCCGAAACCGGTGTAAAGCGAGTCAATGCCTCCAGCGTCACCGTATCCAAGAGGTATTGCTCATCTGATGCTGCGGCATTGCCAGCCATCAGCACCAAGATGACATTCACTTTTGCATGATCTTGATTACTCGCTAAATTAAAATCAAGGTCAAAGCTCTGCATGGTGGTCACGGCGGTCGCGACACTAATGTTCGATGCCTGAATTAGCGTGTCTGGCGCTAACTCCGGTTGTGGTTCATTAACCTGATTAGTACTGTCTTCACTACAACCTGTAAGTAATGCAAGAAGCAGTATGCTGCATAATGAAACCGTCTTCATGACACCAATTCCTTATTGTTTCTTTCTTTTCTGTTTCTAAAGTAGATCCCGCAGAGCAACATCGTTACCCAAGCAAGGTTAATAGCGCCGCCTGAGTTGTTCTTTTCTGGCACCACTTCTTCTGATGGCTCATCACTGGATAAAATAGCGATGCCACCGGGATCAACGATGGTGCCATTCTTGATGCCATCAGCATCATTTAGGCCACCGTCTTCAATAGTTAATTGCAGGCACATATATCCAGGTCGCAATCCATGCTCATATAAATTACTGCCAGGATCTGGACACTGGCCATCGAGTCCAGAAGCGGATTGAATAATATTTTTGTCATCTTCTATAAAGTCCATCCAGCCTGCAGATGGGGTCTCTTTGCGGTAATAAGCATTAGCGGGAATTTTAGTCTGCAGCGGTAGCACGACTGTGGCTGTCGTTTGATTGTCAGCCAGATCTTTAATTTCAAAGTCAAAGATGCCGCCAACATTGATATAGTCAGGGTCGAGTTCCCTCCCCTGCTCAATCAGCAAGCCGGCAGTGGCCAACGCCAATTGACCTGGCACCAACCTTAGGGTGTTAGCGACTTTAGCCACTGATTCAAGATTATTTTGACTCACAGCGACTTCGCTTTGACTTAAAAATTGGTTATCTAAAAAGTCAGGGATACCGTCAACATCGCTATCTTTATATCCTTCCTCGGTATCAAGAATGCCATCATGGTCTGAATCTATGGCGCTCAGCGCTGCGAGACGTTCTCTCACCACAATACTTAAGCTGTGGTGAGTTGTTTTTGCCGGAGTACCTGAATCAACCACGGTGACCCCCAGCTTGTGCGTGCCCATTCGGTCCCGTGAAGGAATGAATTCAAAAGCATCGCTAGCAAGATAAGACACGACTAATTGATCAGGTATATGCCAAGTGATGCTATGGGAATCTGCAATGTTAAGATCGGCGATATTTAGCTTAACTTTGACACGACCCGATTCGAGATCAACCCAAGGTGAGTCTTGCGAGTCTTGCACCACCGCAACACTCACTGCTGGAGCAAGATTTGATTCGGTCAGCGTAAGTGTGACTTCGGCGCCAAAGCCTAAATTAATGCTCTGCTCTTCGATCCCCACATCCTGACTCATAGCGGTAATAACGATATTTTCATCGGCTTCAACCCGCTCGTCAGTTAAGGTATCAAACTCGATGATGGCTTGTGTTTCTCTATCGTTAAACACTGCCACGCCAGCTTGAAGGTTATGATCAACCATTGACTCAGCGCTGCCTGAAACTTGGTAAGCAACCACTAAAGGGTAGGTTGGTGAGTAGCCATTTAATTGTAATTTAACAGCAAACTTTTTCCCTTCGGTGATGAATAACTCCGATGGTTTAACCCTAAATGAAATTAACGGCCTAACATTTAAGGTCACTTGCTTTTCTGCTTTATTGCCGACAATATCTGTCGCAGACACTGTCACCTGGTGCTGTCCTGGAGCAAATACAGTAATCGGCCACTCTAAATCAACGTCACCATCAACTAAGTCAAATGCGGTTTGTGATAATAAGTTCATCTCAGCCATGGGTGTCATTGCGCGAGTCGCATTAACCCAAATCACATCATCAACCGATAAGTTTGGCGCCACTGAATCTTGATCCGGAGGCGTGCCTTGCTGATACTCGGTAAGATTGCTTAAGCCATCGCCATCAAAATCTAATTCAGCATCAAAAGGAGCCAAAGCATCTAATCCATATCTTCTCTCGTAAGCATCGGGTAACAGATCACCGTCGCTATCTAGATAGCTCGCGCTATCATAAGGATCGGTGTTGTCTTTTAGCTCCTCTCGGTCTGATACACGGTCACCGTCAGAGTCGATAAAATCCGTGGCATCGTTAGCATCTGTGCCGACGCGATTTTCTTCCGCATCCGACATGCCATCTTCATCGTTATCAATAAAATCTAAGCGATTAAACGGATCCGTTCCCTGTTGGAGCTCAACAAAGTCCGGCACAAAATCGGCATCACTATCGAGAAAACTATTGATATCATTTGGATCTGACTGTTCAACCTCTTCTTGGACATCAGGTACACCATCGCCATCGGCGTCCTTGTCTGCGGCACTATTCGGATCTGTCCCTCGTAAGATTTCGACATAATCCGCTACACCGTCACCATCACTATCGATGAAGCTGGTTTTATTAAGGGGATCCGTTTGCGCCAGCATTTCAGCATAATCGGCAACACCATCGCCATCGCTATCTAAATAACTGAACTTATCAAAGTGATCAGTCTCATTCATACGCTCTTGATAATCAGAGACCAGATCATTATCTGAATCGATATAACTGGTGTTGTCGTTAGGGTCGGTGCCATTGAATATTTCTAACTTGTCGGCAACCCCATCCTTATCACTATCAATAAAGTCATGACCATTAAGCGGATCGGTACCATCAAGTAGTTCCTGATCGTCGTAAACGCCGTCATTATCAGTATCGAAGGTGTAATCGTTAGGATCGTTTGGATCTGTGTTGGCCAAGCCTTCCTGATAATCGGAAACAGTGTCGCCATCGGTATCCTGGAAGCTGTTTTCATCTTGCGGATCGGTACCATTGATCAACTCTTGCTGATCCGGCACACCATCACCATCACTATCAAGAAAACTGCTCGGATTATTGATATCAGTATTATCAATTAGCTCGGCATGATCTGATACGCCATCACCATCGCTATCGATAAAATCAGTACCATCTTCAGCAGATGTTCCCTGGATCAATTCTTGGTAATCGGGCACACCATCAAAGTCAGTGTCTTGGTAGTTTTTACTGTCATTAGGGTTAGTCCCCGCAAGGATCTCGACATAATCGGGTACACCGTCTTTATCTTGATCTTGGTATGAAGAGGCATCGTGGGGATCTGATCCTTGGGCGATTTCTAAAGCATCTGACTCACCGTCATTATCGCTATCGAGGTAGTCATTGCCATCGTAAGGATTGGTTCCTTGCTCAATTTCTAGAGCATCAGATTCACCATCACCATCGACGTCACCATTAGTTTCTAAGGTGAAGTTAATCTGACGCTCTAACGGTGAGAAACCATCATTGATGATCAGTTTAACGCTGTAACTTGCCTTGGCTTGATTGGCAGCAAGCAAGCTCACTGATACTGGCTCAATTAAGCTGATAACACCTAGCTCATCAATATTAAAATACGCATCGTCGCCAGATTCTGAAAGGGTATAAGCAAGAACGGTATCCTTATCTATATCTGTTACATCAGGTGTGAGCAGTTCAGCCTGGCCTAAAATAAATGATATTTCAGATGTTTGGCTATCGCCAAAAACTTCGGGGACGATGACTTCAGGCAGATCATTTTTACCTTGAATACTGAAGGTTAAGGTTTGTACAACAAGTTCTGGTGACGCGTCGTTAAGCGAGCGCACGTTAAACTCAATGGTTTCGGTGGCCATTTCATTTTCACGTAGGGTCTCAACCAAATCTTCAGCCGCGCTAGGGTCTACAACCGTCGAATCATCCGCTGGAGTATCGGTATCGACATCAGGGACTTCACCATCTTCTATGCCTTCGTCAATGCCGCCATCGTCATAATCAGGCTGCTCTTCCGGTGCTTGATCGACTATATGATGCTTATATTGATATACCCAGCTGCCATTAATTTGAAATAGATTGCCGTAAGTCCCTTCATAGGTATCAACAACCACTTCAGCTAAATCATCATCGGCATCATTAATATTGACTAGCAGTGCTTCAGCTGTAAAGGGAACAGCGTCAACCTGATCTTCACTGAGCATCTCTGCAGAAATGACACCTATTGAGACCGGATCATCATTCACCGCTAATACGGTTATCTTGACCACTGCTTTGGCACTTTTTATGCCATCACTGACCGCAAATTCAAATGCGTCGTTGCCGGAATAGTTCAGTTCGGGCATATAGGTTAATGTGGCTACGGCTAACTCTTTACCAACTTCAACCGCTTGCTGGTTTATGGTTAACGCACCATAAGCTGGCAGACCAACAATGCTAAAGCTTAATGCGGCATCTGCATCAATATCCGTTGCCGATAAAGTAACTGCAATGGAGTTATCTTCATTGACTGTTAAAAATTGCGCATCCGCTACAGGGGCTTGGTTAACATTAATGACATTAATGTTAAACGCCGCAAGATTGACCGTTGCTTGGCCATCAGAGACCGAAATACTGATGCTCTCACTGATGCCAACATCACTATTTTCAGGGGTACCCGTCAAACTGCCGTTTTGCTGATTAAAGCTTGCCCATGATGGTTTATTCGTAATCGCAAAGGTTAAGTTATCATCGGTATCAACATCGTTAACCTCGGGCGTAAAACTATAAAGCTCCCCCTCATTAACACTCGTGCTTGGTCGACCACTAATGGTCGGCGCGTCATTGACATTAGTCACCATCAGCGCAAAGGGCGCTAGGCTGGCAGTCGCATTCACGCTATCTGTCACGCTAATAATAATGCCTGCCGTAGTGCCAACACCACTGTTACCTGGCGTACCGCTCAATAAACCAGTTTGACTGTTAAAGCTCGCCCAACTCGGCTTATTGCTGATGCTAAATGTATGGCTTTCATCAGCATCAATATCGGTCACCGTAGGTACAAAGCGATAGCTATCCCCTTGTGAAACAGTTGTAGTCGGTCGACCACTAATGGTCGGCGCGTCATTAATTGAGTTAACGGTCACGTTGACGATTTGAGTCGCGCTACCCGTGACCCCATCACTCACTTGCACGACAAAGCTATCGGCACCGAAGTAATTAGGCTTAGGAACATAACTTATGGCTTTACTTTTACCCGTTCCGCTCACTGTAGCAACACCAAAGTTTCCTTGCTCAGCAACAGACCAGTTAATGGTGTCATTATTGACATCTGCAGCGTGCAAGGTCAGTGAAAATGGCCTTGGGTAACTGTCTTCATCCATGCTGATAGCTACTGGCGATGATTGACTAAATGTGGGTGCAGTCGGTGGCTGAATAGCAGAACCACTCAAATCTACAAAGAATGAAGGCCTGCTGTTACCGTTGTAACTAGAATCATTGCAATAAAGTCGGAAGCGAGAATTATGATCTATGGGCGTAGTGGGAGCGAAGCGTAATGTAACGCTACAACTTGAACCACTATTAACCGCTAGACTTGTCAGTGGAGCATCTGGGTAGTTCGCCCAATCAGCGCATGTTTGCCCGACAATGGTAAACTCAGGCTTATTGGGTTTATAAGTCCCACAATTATCTAATACATCAACAGATTCACTATTATAGAAATTAATAACGGCATCCGATGAATGACCAATCAATACCGAGCCAAAGTCAACAACACCCAGGGTGCCATTAATACTTTCATGAGTAATGCTCAAATCATCAGCGAACGAGTAAGTAGAAAAAAGCGCAATTAAAACCAGTGGCTTTAACTTCATATAGAGGTGTTCCCAATCAATTAAATCTAATCAGAGTTATAATTAATGACACTTAACGACTACATCGACAGTGATAATAATTAACAATCTGTTACATGGGCGGCAAACTACCACTACAGCAAAATGAAAACAACAGCAAAAACAACAACAAAACACCACAAGCAGAAACATAGAATTCACAAGGTACTACTTTTGACTGATAATGATTATTAATTAGATAATGCGTCCTTAACATCTTACTTTTTTAGCGTTTCCATCTGAAAAATCCCGATAACTACCCTTCTGCCGTAAAAAACAGCAGTCGTCTAGGATCTTGCAATACTTACCTAAGGCCTAGCTGATTAATGCTCAACTTTAGATCTACAGAATCAGCAAATAACTTCAGCAGCATTTTCATATTTATTATGTGAGCCCAAATAGTGGAACAACATTGCCTGCGTTTATAGCCATCTACTCCACGGTATAATTTTATAAATATTCTATAGAAATCATTGAAATAAATTTCAGCACGGTCTTTTCTTTCAGCTTCGGCTAATTTTTACCTTGTAGACTCGCAAACCATGTGACAATTCCTAACAAGTTTTAACTTAGTTGTTAATTCAAAAAATGATAAATTGCACAGCCTTCTGCGATTAACGCAAGAAAGTGCCAATAAAAACAATAACGACAACTACAACAAAAAGAAGCTGCGACGCCTTTGGCAAAACCCGATCGCAGAACTAAATCCCGATAGAGGACATTATGCTAACCAAGAAAACCCTGCTAACCAGTGCATTAAGCTTAAGCCTGTTAACTAGCTATTCAGCTCACGCCGAAACCTTTTCTTTTGTAGAGAAACCAGCAAATAATATCGACACCTTAGTCGTCTTCCAAGCAGGCGAAAATGCATCAAGCGCCCTTACCAAGCTAGATAAACAATCAAAGCAGCAAATTAGCAATGCCTTGGCACTGCAAGAATTTACTGGCGAAAAGAAGCAAATCGTTGAGATTTTAATGCCTACGGGGATTAATGCTAAACGCCTTGTGGTAATAGGTGTAGGTGATGAAGCAGAGCTAACCCCAGGTGAAGTCAATAAGCTTGGCGCAGAAATTACTGCCCACTTTAGCGGTATTAAAACCGATAACATCCAGCTACTGACATCAGGGATCTCTGATGCTAGCAGCAATGCGAGCTTTGGTGCACAACTGGCTCACGGTATTAACCTGCGCGCTTACAAGTTCGATAAATACTTTTCAGACAAGAAGCCCGCTGAGAAGAATTACACCATTGCCGTCAGCAAGCCAAAGGATGCAGACAAGCAATACGCCCAACTTGCAGCAATTGAGCAAGGCGTGTTTCTAGCCCGCGACCTCACCTCAGAAACACCTACTGAGATGACGCCCGTTGATTTTGCCAATGCGGCAAAAGAGCTTAAAAAGCTTGGCGTAAAAGTCACAGTACTTGAGCCGAAGAAAATCGAAAAACTTGGTATGGGTGCGCTGCACGCTGTTGGCCGCGGCTCTTTAGAAGGAGCCCGCTTAGTGGTTGCTCACTGGCAAGGCAATGACGATGCGCCTATCGCACTGGTTGGTAAAGGCATCACCTTTGACTCGGGCGGCTACAACATTAAAGCCTCAGGCGACTCTATCTCGCGTATGAAGTCAGACATGGCGGGTGCCGCTGCTGTACTGGGCGCCATAAAAGCGATGGCACTGCAAAAAGCAGATGTGAACGTGGTAGCCGTTATGCCTCTGGCAGCCAACATGGTGTCTGAGACCGCACTTGCTCCAGGTGATGTATTAATGACAGCAGAAGGCTTAAGCGTTGAAGTGCTTAATACTGATGCTGAAGGCCGCTTAATCCTTGCTGACGGCATGTGGTACGCCCGCGAATACTATCAACCACAGGTAATGGTAGACGTTGCTACGCTAACGGGCTCTAAGGTACGTGCGCTAGGTAAACGCTACACAGCAGTATTTAGTGATGACGACACCTTAGTCGATGAACTGAGCTTCTCTGGTCAAGCCGTAGATGAAAAACTATGGCGCTTACCGCTAGCTTATGAAGACTTACTTAAAAGTCCGATTGCAGACCTAAAAAATGCCGGTTATGGCGGCCCAGGTGCCACGACTGCTGCGGTATTCTTACAGCAGTTTACCGGCGATACTAAGTGGGCTCACTTAGATATTGCTGGCAGCGCATTAGCGGCAAAAGATGTGGGTGTTACTCCAGCAGGCGGTACAGGCCACGGCGTACGTTTACTAAGTAACTGGCTTATGACTCAAAGCAAGTAATTGCTATAAGTTAGGAATTAGCTCTAGATATGGTTCTAGACTGAATTCTAAATTTAGCTTTAAAGCGAATAGAAAAAGCCCTGCAACTGCAGGGCTTTTGTTTTTCACGCTTTGGTAAAACTAACTAGCACTTGTTAAACATTAGCTTAAACAGGCGCTTGCTCAAGTTTTTCAGCATTGGCTCGCTTATTCTCACTCTTGCGATGCTCACCGCGCTGGTGTGCCATACGGTACAGAATAGGCAATACAAACAGAGTTAATAACGTCGATGAGATAATACCGCCAATTACCACTGTGGCAATGGGGCGCTGCACTTCTGCACCTGTACCAATATTCAGCGCCATAGGCACAAAGCCAAGCCCTGCCACTAAGGCCGTCATCAGTACTGGGCGCAGTCTTATTAATGCACCATCAATAATCGCTGTCATCAGCTCGCCCTTTTCTTGGTAGAGCTGACGAATAAAGCTAAGCAACACTAAGCCATTAAGCACCGCTACACCCGAGAGCGCAATAAAGCCCACGCCTGCCGAGATCGACAATGGCATGTCTCGTAACCAAAGTGAAATGACCCCGCCTGTTAGCGCTAATGGAATGCCCGTAAAGATAATCAAGGCATCTTTGACCGAACTAAAGGCCATCACCAACAAGCCCAGAATAAGCGCCAGCGTTAATGGCACTACAATCGATAAGCGCTGACTTGCCGATTCAAGCTGCTCAAAGGTGCCGCCATATTCCAGCCAGTAACCGGCAGGGATATCCACTTGCTCGGCAATTTGCTGTCTAGCTTCACTGACAAAGGTGCCCAAGTCGCGACCACGGACGTTAGCAGTGACTACAATGCGACGCTTACCGTTTTCACGGCTGATCTGGTTAGGCGATGGCGCAATATCTAACGTCGCCACTTCAGATAACGGTACATATTTCCCAGATGGCAACATGATTGGCAGCTCGTGCAAGTGCTCAACGTCTTTGCGGATCAATTCTGGTAAACGCACCACGATTTTAAAGCGGCGATCGCCCTCAAAGATAAGTCCTGCTTGCTCGCCACCAATAGCGGTAGCAACAAAGTCCTGTAACTCATCAACCGTTAAACCAAAACGTGCTAACGCCATGCGATCAGGCTGGATCGATAGCATTGGCAAACCCGTTACTTGCTCAACTTGCAGATCGGCAACGCCATCGATCTTTTCTAGCACTTCATGGATCGCGTTAGCTGAAGCTAATAACTGATCGAGATCATCGCCAACAACCTTAATACCCAGATCGGCACGCACTCCCGAGATCAATTCATTAAAGCGCATTTCGATCGGCTGAGTTAGCTCAAAGTTATTTCCCGGCTGCCCAGAAACCGCAGCAACGATATCTGCCGCCAAAGCGTCATGACTCATCTTAGGATTAGGCCATTCATTACGCGGCTTTAGCATAATAAAGGTGTCGGCGATATTTGGCGGCATAGGATCATTTGCCACCTCTGGCGTACCGATCTTAGAAAATACATTTAACACCTGTGGGAAGTGTTTGATGCGATCTTCTAGTAAGATCTGCATATCAACGGATTGCTCCAGCCCAGTCCCCGGAATACGGATAGCTTGCAACAAGATATCTTCTTCATTGAGCTGTGGGATAAACTCAGAGCCTAGGGTTGTTGCCAGCCAAATAGAGAAACCAACTAATGCCATAGCCGCGCCAAGCACTAACCAGCGTAGCTTCATCGCACCGATTAACAGAGGCTTGTATAGCGACTTAGTGGCGGTAATGACACGGCTCTCTTTTTCGCTCACTTTACCCGTCATAAACAGAGCAACTGCTGCAGGCACCAGTGTTAACGACAAGACTAATGCTGCTAACAGTGCCATCACCACGGTTGCCGCCATTGGGTGGAACATCTTGCCTTCTACGCCTGTAAGGCTAAATAGCGGGATATACACCACGGTAATAATCAGCACGCCAAACAAGCTTGGGCGGATCACCTCATTGGTGGCTTCAAACACTAACTGCAAACGTTGTTTACGTGGCAATACATGACCACCATTTTGCGCTTGCGCCTGACCCAGCCTGCGAATCGCGTTTTCAACAATAATCACTGCGCCATCGACAATCAGACCAAAATCGAGTGCACCAAGGCTCATCAGGTTAGCCGAAACGCCCGCTTGTACCATGCCCGTCATCGTTGCCAACATCGCCAGCGGAATAACCGCCGCGGTAATGAGTGCCGCTCTAGCGTTACCCAGTAGAATAAACAGCACCACGATAACCAACAACGCGCCTTCTACTAGGTTTTTCTGTACCGTGTATACCGCTTTGTCCACCAAAGTGGTGCGATCGTACACCGCTTCAACTTTAATGCCATCAGGTAGCGATGCTTTAACATCTTCAAGCTTAGCTGCAACCGCTAGCGACACCTGCCGTGAGTTTTCGCCCACCAACATCATGGCACTGCCCAGCACGGTTTCTTTGCCGTCACGAGTTGCAGCGCCAGTGCGCAGCGCCTTACCAATACCGACTTCTGCCACATCGGCAATAAAGATTGGCGTACTATCAATATGCTTAATCACCACTTGCTCAATATCGCTAATGGTCTTTAGCTGCGCCGCAGAGCGCACTGTTAATTGCTGACCATCTCGCTCAATAAAACCGGCACCACGATTACTGTTGCTGCTTTGCAGTGCCAGCTTGATATCGACAAATGACACACCGTATTGCAGCATATTGGTTGGCAATGGGGTGATATGGTACTCCTTGTCATAGCCACCAATGGTGTTGATCTCGGTAACACCAGGCACCTGCGCCAGCTGAGGTTTAATGATCCAATCTTGGATCTCTCTTAACGCTGTTGCATCAAATTCACGGCCATCAGCTTGTTTAGCATTAGGCAGCGCTTCGATGGTGTACATGTAGATCTCGCCGAGCCCGGTGGAGATCGGTCCCATCTCCGGCTCGATATCACTGGGTAACTTACCCTTGATCGCGTTTAAGCGCTCATTAATCAAGTTACGTGCAAAGTACAGATCTGTGCCCTCATCAAACACCACGGTCACTTGCGATAAACCATAACGCGATAGCGAGCGGGTGTAAGATAATTGCGGGATCCCCATCAGTGCATTTTCGATCGGATAGGTAATTCGTTGCTCGGTTTCTTGCGGTGAATAACCTTCTGCTCGGGTACTTATTTGTACCTGCACATTGGTAATATCCGGCACCGCATCAATCGGTAATTTTTGATAACTCCACAGCCCCACTGCAACTAGCAGCATGGCGAGGAACATCATCATCCAGCGTCTATTTATCGCAAGACGCAATACTGACTCAATCATTGACGTCTCCTTTAGTGAACGTGGGCTGCGCTTGATTTCTCAAGATCGGCTTTTAATAGAAAACTATTGTCTATCGCGTATTCTTCACCGCCCTCAAGACCAGACAACACTTCACTCATTTGGCTATCGCTTTGACCAAGTGTTACCACACGCTTTTCAAAACCCTCTTCATTGCGGATAAACACCACTTGCTGCCCTTCTGACTCCTGCAGTGCGCGGTTATCTATCGTTAACGCCACCGCTTGTTTACTCAGCGTCAGTTTGCCTGATAACAAAGCCCCTACCGCCCATTGGCCGCTGCTGTTATCGAGTGGCGCACGAGCGAGCTTAATGTTGTCACCGTTTGTTGAATTGAGTAGATATTGGATACTCGAAGCCGCTGTTAGCTGCTGAGCAGAAATGCTGAGCGCTTGCCCCACTGCAACCTTGCTGAGTTGACCCGGAAAGATTTGGTACTGCGCCCAAAGCTGACTGTCATCCATAATTGTCAGCAGCACATTGTCAGTGGCCATTTCGCCAGTATTAGCAGTGCGGCTCACCACCACTCCGGAGATCGGCGCCTTAATCGAGTAGCGTTTTAAGCTAGAGTTTGACTCGACTTCAGCTACCACTTGCCCGGCTTTAACGCTATCGCCAACGGTTACATTCATGCGGGTGATTAAGCCTGCAAAACGGGCGCGGATTTCACTGCTGGCCGCCTCTGGCACTACTGCACGGCCATATACCGTCAATGTTTGTTTGATATCGCCCGCTGCAGCAAGCTCTGTCGCAATACCCGAGGCTACAATTTGCTCGGCGCTGATATGAACTCTGCCATCTTCATGTTCGTCATGACCATGTTCATCCCCATGCTCATCATCGTGACCATCATGTTCGTCTTGATGACCGTCATTATGGCCATGTTCATCGCTATGCTCATCATCGTGACCAACATGTTCGTCTTGATGACCATCATTATGACCATCATTATGGCCATGTTCATCGCTATGCTCATCACCATGACTATCATGCTCGTCTTGATGCTGATTGGTGTGCGCTGTTTGCTCTTGATGCGCAACTTCATGATTATGCTCAGGCTCATGGCCATTTACAGGCTCATGGCTGTGTTCAGCTGAAGCGTTAACAGTGCTGCTAATCATCAATGCAACTGCAGCAACAACAGCAAGGTGAACTGAGGAGAATTTATTTAATAAGGTCGCGTTCATTTGGTTTGTCCTGTAGCAGCATTAGAAACATTAGCTGCGTTAGAAAAGTCAGCAGTCTTGGAAAAATCATTGAAGAAGGTATGTTGAGAAGCAGGTAATGGCTCAGCAATCAGCTGCTCAATATCGACGCCATAACGCAATGCAGAGGCCGCTGCATCAATTAACGCACGGCGAGCAAATAGCAGTTCTTCTCGGGCAGTTAAATAATCAAGATAGCTGTAAAGCCCCTGTTCATAGGCTTGTTTGGTATCTTCAAGGGCTGAGGTTAAGGTAGGGATAACACTTGCCTGTAGGCGGTTAACCGTCATTATCGCTTGTTTACGGCTGGCATAAGCACGATACAGTTGGCCATATAACTCTAAAAGTGCCACTTCTCTGTTGGCGAGTACTTGCTCTTTTGCGGCTTGTGCCGAAAGCACGGCACCAGTGTTACGCTCACCATTAAACAGCGGCATACTAAAACCGGCGGTCAATGCCATATCATTAGTTTGCTGAAATTGCTTTACACCAACCGACCAGCTGATATCGCTGCTAGACTGGGTTTTAGCAAAGCGTAACTCGGCCTCTTTAAGCTGTGCCTGAGTTAAAAAAGCGGTAATAGCTGGGCTATATTTTACTTTCTCAAATAAAGGCTCAAGTGCGACATCATCTGTAAAGGCAAACAAACTCCCCTCTAGTGAATCAAAATCAACCTGAGACTCACCCCACATCATGCTTAACGCTAATTTGGCGTAATCGAGCTGCTGTAGCTGAGTTTCTGCAACCAGTCTGGCATTAAATACCGCCGCTTGGGCGCGCTTTACTTCGGCCTCTGGTGTTACAGCTGCTTGAGCGCGCTTAGCTACAACCGCTTGTGTTTCTTCTGCAAGCTGTAATGAATCAACAGCAAGTTGCAGTTGCGACTGCGCCGCCAATACATCGATATAACGACGTGTTGCTTCAGCTAATAAGTTTAATGCGGTAATTTTTTGTTCGGCATCTAATACAGCGCGCTGCTCACTAACAATACCGCTGCGAGCATCTAACTTGTCACCAAGCTCAATGACAGAAGACAGAGATACGCTAAACTCGGCGCTATCAATTCCTTGGAACTCACCGCTGCCCACGAGATTGTCGGCATCAAAGCCGATTTCAAAGCCTGGGGTCAACGCTTGAGTTTGCGCTGCGCCATCAAGCGCTTGCTGCCTAAACTTAAACACTTTCAGTGATGGATGCTGTTGTTGAACCCGTTCAATCACAACCGGTAAAGAAAGCGTATTAGATTGTTCTGCATTACCGTTAGAGTCGGCTGTAGCCGCAATAACTGAGGTTGCGGATATCAGAGCAATAAGCGCCAAGGTGCAATAAAGCCCTCGCCAAACACAAAAAATGCCAATTTTAGTGACAGATTTTGCGCAATAAGTATTATGAAACATCGGAGATTAAGCCTCGATTTAATACAAAAATACAGAGCTGTGAGTTAAACCTACAAGAGGCCCAACAGCTCTTTAGCAAGCTTGTAAAAGCTCGCTAAATGAATAAAGTTTTGATTAAACGATTAAGGCTTTAGGGGGGCGCAGGAAAGCGAAATAAGGGGACTCTATAGAAGTAGAGCTAAAAGCAAAAATGTGGCTATTAGGGCTTGCTGTCACTGATTTTAACGCAGTGATAGGGTGCATTAAGGTCATGCAACATGAGCAGCAGTTATTGCTACACTCAGCGCAGTCATCTTCTACATGACTTGCTGTTTCAACTTCATCACATTGTGATGTGTTATTTACAGTGCCGTTCGTATGCTCAGCCACATAGGTGACTTCACTGCCACAATCATCATGAGCAGAAGTACAATCATCAGCCATAGTTACCATGGATTGCATCGTTAAAATCACGATCAACAGCATCCGCCCCAACTTAGCTGGAGAGGTGATGAATATTGCTCGGATAAAACTCGATAAGCTCGACATTAGGCCGCAGCATTACCTTTGTTTTTAATAACGTACATAACTGACTTTATCGCACACTCGTATCACTTTGATTCAGGCTAGTTTAAATTAATCAAAATTAAAACACTATGTGTTTACAAATCTTAATCGGCTCTGTGTATAAAAAACTTCCGAAAACATCGATGAGACCACATCTATAGCAATAAACCTTGGCTTGGGACTTCTACCTAGATCGAGCTAAATTATACCTCAAAGTGTGATTACCTGAGCATTTTACTCAAGTAATAATTGAACACGCCAAAAGATGCAAATAATATGCACGTATATTTCAAACTAAACTTGCCTTGGATCTGCCAATGACTAAATCAAACACACTTCACTCGAACGCTCTTCAATCCAAAGAAAGCCTACTTGCCTCTCGTGTAGGAGAATTAGTCGCTAACGATTTTCGCACTGCCCATTTGTTTAGCCAGCATGGTATCGATTTTTGTTGTGGTGGCGGTATTTCATTAGCCCGAGCAATTACACGCTTTGATGCTGATGAAACAGCGCTTCTCGATGCATTAATGGCGTTAGACACTGAAGGCGAGAAGCAGCAAGGTCTAGAGCAATTAGCTTTACCCGATCTGCTCAATTACATTGAATCGACTCATCACACTTTTGTAAGAGAGAAAGCGCCTTTACTGGTAGAGTACAGCCAAAAAATGGTGCGTGCCCACGGTGAAAATCATGACGAGATAAAGCCTCTAGCAGGTTGGATCCGTGCATTAGTCGATGACTTAATGCCTCACCTGATGAAAGAAGAACAGATATTATTCCCTGCAATTTTAGGGCTACATAACCAAGTCGAGATGCAAAACTGCTTTGGCCATATCGGCAATCCAATTAATGCTATGCAGTATGAGCACGATGATGCACAGCAGATCTTTGAAAAGATCCGCGAGCTAACAAATAACTTTACCCCACCAGCGCACGCCTGCACCACTTGGCGCGTATGTTACGCCAGCTTGGCAGAATTCGAAGCGGACTTAAAACAGCATATTAATATTGAGAACAACGTTTTGTTCCTCAAAGCGCTTGCGCTAACCGCTTGAGTCATCGAACTGATGGTTAGCGTATAAAGGCTGACCCATAAAAATAAGAGGCTCACATCAGTGAGCCTTTTCTATTAAATAGCAGTTTGTTGCAACGGAGACCAATTTACTGAAGCTTGCTTTTGCTGAATAAGCTGCTCAATCAGCTCACGTATTTTAGGTTCAGCATCAATAAACTTATTCATATTCGCGCCACCATTGCGCGCATCATAAATAGCCTCACCATCTAACCGTCCTTCATGGAAGACCTTAATTTCTGCGTAAACCATATATAATGCAAGATCCCAACGCCAATTAGCGGTATAAGTCGCTGTCCACTCACATTGCTGACTTGCATCTAACTGTTCAACAATGCGGTATTTAATTTGCTTCTCCGCTAGAATTTTTTCCATCTCTTGCAGAAAACCCTCTCGTACATCGGGGTTCTTCTGAATACAAACTTCAGCATCATTATTCACGTGTACCGGATCAACTCGCTGTTTGATTGAACAGGCGCTGGTTAATAGTAGAATTGACACTGCAACAAATAGTTTTTTCATGATAATCCTTATCTAGTATAAGACTCTGTTTATTCTTAATTTTTTAAGAAATATGAGCATATCAAGATAAAGGAAGATAGCAAGACGTCAGCAAGTCGCTTGCATTAGACCTTAATAAGATCTCTCAATTGCAGCACAGACGCGATTTCAATATGTGGCAGTTGCCTGTTGGCGATCGATTTCTCTGTAACGCCGAAGCCCGGGTTAAGCCATACAGCCTGACAACCGGCTTTCCTGGCGCCATCAACATCGCTTTTAGCGCTGTCGCCCACATGCAAAATACGCGATAAAGGTAGCGCTAATTTATCCGCCGCATGGGTAAACATATCGCTCGACGGCTTTTGCTTAAAGCCATGGCCGGGGTGCAGTACAAACTCAAATACCCCATCTAAACCAACGCGCTGATGATCAACATTGCCGTTAGTTATGCCAATTAATCGGTAACGGGCTTTAAGCGCATTGAGTAACTCAACCACCTCACTTGATACCTTGAAGTGACTACGATGCATCACAAAGTGCGCGAGCCCTGCTTGAGCCCCTGCTGTTGCCGTCTTAGCATCATAACCTAGCTCTAGCAGGCCACGCTCTAACATTAGCAGTCTTGCTAGCGTAGTATCATGTCGCAGCTTAGGAGACTCCTTAAACAAGGCGAGTTTGAGCTTGTGCCAATCAGCAAGCTGCCACAGCTTCGATTTAGGCCACTGCTGATGTAAAAATGCTTGCAGCGCGGATTCGGCCTGACGAATGATTGGGCGATTATCGTAAAGCGTATCGTCTAAGTCGAAGCTAATCGCGTCAAAGGCTTGTGGGCGAATAAAGATCTTCATGATCGGTTGCCTCTTTTTTTCGCTCTTGGGTGTGCACTGTCGTACACCTTAGCTAGATGCTGAAAATCGAGACTGGTATAAACCTGAGTCGTCGACAAGTTTGCATGACCTAACAGCTCTTGCACTGCACGCAGATCGGCACTGGATTCGAGCATATGGGTAGCAAACGAGTGACGTAATTTATGCGGGTGTACCTTAATGCCTATGGCTTGCTCTTGCCCCCACTTAGCCAAACGAGCCTGAATACTACGGTGAGCTAAACGTTTGCCTTTAGCGGTAACAAACAAGGCATCGTCTTCACAAGCGATGTCACGCTTAACCGCTAACCACTGAGTAATCGCGGCTAATGCCAACTTGCCTATGGGTACTATCCGCTCTTTACTGCCCTTACCTAACACTTTGACTTGCGCCTGTGAAAATTGAATATCGGCTGCATTAAGCGCAGCGAGCTCAGCAAGACGTAAACCCGACGAGTAAAATAGCTCCATTATGGCTTTATCGCGAAAACTTAACGGATCGTTAGCGTCGATATCAAGCAGGTGCGATATCGAGTCGACATCCATATTTTTTGGCAAAGGCTTGCCTTGCTTGGGTGCAGTAAGGCTTACAGCTGGGTTAACCTTTAACTGCTGTTCCTTAAGTAAAAAACCATAGAACTGTTTTAAAGAGGAGAGGGTTAACGATAAGGAACGCGGACTTAGACCCTTGCGGTGTAATTTAGCTAAAATCGCCTGTAAGGAGTCATGTTGCTGTGACAACCATGACTCCGTATCGTTAAATAGCTTCTCGACTCGCTTTAGCTCAAACAGGTAGTTACGCACTGTATAAGCCGAAACTTGACGCTCGGTGCGTAAGTAACGTTCAAACCCGCTCAACCAAGCTGAATTATCAGCCATAAAGCCTCGCTATTAGATTTTAGTCAGCTGGTGATCAAGTAACTGTTTAAGCTGAGACAGCAGAAGGTGGTCCATCTCAGGATGAAAGTGGCTAGGATCGTGGCTAGCAATCGCAAAAATAACCTGACCGCATTCTTTAGATAATCGAGACAGTGCGACCGAACCCACCTCGGTTCCAAATAGACGCTTTGACTCTTCATTAGTCAGGCGGCCAAAATAGTAACCAGAGCTGAGGCGTTTGCTCCAGATCTGCGATAGCTCGCTATCGATGTCATGCACGGTGATCAGCCTGACATGACTGAACTGAAACTGCTCTTTTAACCCATTAGACAAGACTTGCCGTAGATCGCCCATATCTTCACATTTTAGCAGTTGCATAGATAATGCACTGTTAAACATGTAGATCTGCTCATTACGTGATGCCATCGCTAGCAAAGCGGTGATCTCTTCTTCTAACTGAGCGACTCGTTGGCGTAACATCTCTTGCTTGCGCTCGACTAATGACACCGCCCCGCGCTCAACATGGGGAATTCGCATCGCTAGTAATAACTCTGGATAGCGGCTGAAAAAATCTGGGTTATCCAATAAGTATTCGCGGATGAGAATTTCATCGAAGGGAGGGGCCTTGTTCGAGTTATCTATCATTGTGCGATCTGCCCGTCATAAACATGCTCAGCAGGCCCTGTCATCCATAAAGGCTTGCCCTCGCCGTCCCAGTTAATCGTTAAACTGCCGCCAGGCAAGTCCACATGCACGTTGCGATCAAGTTTACCTTGCTCAATACCCACAACTACCGCCGCACAGGCTCCTGTTCCGCAAGCTAATGTTTCACCTGCGCCACGCTCATAAACTCTGAGCTTAATATGACCTGAGTTCACCACCTGCATAAAGCCAACATTCACACCTTTTGGAAAGCGCTCATGATTTGTCAACTCGGCGCCAATGGTATCGACATCGGCTGCGGCCACATCGTCAACTTCAATCACGCAATGGGGGTTACCCATAGACACTGCGCCACAAAGATAGGTGCCGCTCGATGCCAAAAGCAGATAGGTTTTCTCAACTTTCTTGGCGGTAAAAGGAATTTTGCTCGGCTCAAGTACGGGTATGCCCATATTAACCGTTACTTTACCGTCACGCTCAAGACGCAAAGTGATTTTACCCGAAGAGGTGCTCACGCGAATTTTGTGTTTGTGGGTCAAACCTTTATTACGCACAAAGCGTGCAAAACAACGGGCACCGTTGCCACACTGTTCAACTTCGCTGCCATCAGCATTAAAGATGCGATAATGAAAATCTAAATCGGGATCGTACGGAGGCTCAACCAGCAGTAACTGATCAAAACCAACGCCAAAATTCCGATCGGCTAAGCGCTTAATTTGATCTGGGGAGAAAAACACATTTTGTGTCACTCCATCAACGACCATAAAATCATTGCCTAACCCATGCATCTTAGTGAATTGGATCAAGGTGGACATCCTTAAAAAGTATCTGTAGCGCATGCTGTGGCATCCACTACATTAGTATTATTCTAGTTTACGGCAGGATCTGCTCACCTTGCCATAATTGAGCTAATTTTTCTCGCTCTCGAATCACATAAGCTTTGTCTGCATCCACCATCAGTTCTGCGGCACGTGGACGAGTATTGTAATTAGACGACATGGTAAAGCCGTAGGCTCCCGATGAGCGAATAGCCAAATAATCACCTGCGAGTATATTAAGCTGACGGTCTTTGCCTAAGAAGTCTCCCGTTTCACAAACCGGCCCAACAACGTCATAGCTTTGCGTCTCACCCGCACGTTCAATCACCGGGATAATCTTCTGCCATGCACTATAGAGAGACGGGCGAATAAGATCATTCATAGCGCCATCAACTAAGGCGAAACGTTTGTCACTGTTCTCTTTTAAGTAAAGCACTTGAGTAACAAAAATACCTGCGTTGGCAGCAATGGCTCGGCCAGGTTCAAAAATTAATTTAAGATCACGATCGCCTAATCGTTCTAATAAAGCAGCAGCGTACACATCTGGCTGAGGTGGCACTTCATCATCGTAGGTCACCCCCAGTCCACCGCCCACATCAAAGTGTTTAATGTCGATACCTTGCTCTGCTAAGCGATCGATTAACGCTAGCATACGATCCATCGCATCTAAAAACGGTTTAATTTCGGTTAACTGAGATCCGATATGGCAATCGACGCCCTTAACCTCTAGGCCTGGCAATTCATTGGCGCGGCTAAAGATAGCCTCAACCTCTTCCATTGCGATACCAAATTTATTCTCTTTTAGACCCGTAGAGATATAAGGGTGAGTACCCGCATCAACATCTGGATTCACTCGTAGTGAAACTGGCGCGACCTTGCCAAGGCGCAAAGCAACAAGATTAAGCTGCTCAAGTTCGGCTGCTGACTCGACATTAAAACAATAAATACCAAGATTCAGCGCCATCTCCATCTCTTCGACGGTTTTACCAACGCCGGAGAAAACCACTTTTGCAGGATCGCCACCGGCCTCGATGACGCGTAGCAGTTCACCGCCAGAGACAATATCAAAGCCACTGCCTAAACGTGCTAATACGTTAAGTACCGCAATGTTTGAGTTTGCCTTTACTGCATAGCAGATAAGGTGTGGATGATCGCTCACGGCATTGTCAAAGGCGTGCCAATGACGCTCTAAGGTTGCACGGGAATAAATATATAGTGGCGTTCCATGCTGCTTTGCGAGGTCGGCAACTTGGCATTGCTCCGCATAAAGCTCATCTGCTTGATATAAAAAATGATCCAATGTCTTTAGTCCTTTTTGCTTTGTTCGCTTTGCCCATGCTCTGCGTCAGACACCTGCTTATCAGTTGCCTGCTGATTAACGTCTTGCGGAGGCGCTCTAAATAACGCACTTTTCTGTCCACAACCTAAAAGCACTAGGCTACCAAGCCCTACTAGCAAAAACAGTCTCATTTTTTTCAACATCAGGTGACCCTTGTAGCAATAACACTACGGCTTGCTATACGGCGAAAATTGTAATCCTGATGTTTGCAGACAGCCCGCAATGCGTCAACCCTATAACGCATTTATATCAGGCCTTTCTTGCATAAATCCCTCGCTCAGTTAGCCATGTATTGACTAGGTTAATTAGGATAAATCACAACTTGACTGCACAAAGCGATGCTAATGCAAAATAATTCAACTTATCCCAAGTCTTTTATCTAGAGGGCAGCCCCACCAATAAGTTAGTAAAGAATTGAAAAGTAACGCATTAGCTGTATTAAATAATCGCTAGCATTACTTAGATAGTGATTAACCACACAATTAATGTGATTGGTAATCAGGCTATCGATTGGTAATATGTTTGTATTACCTAAATCTGAGGAATAATCAGCATGGCTATAACAGATTTCGAATTTCATCAATTGGTTGATGAAATATTTCAAACAATTGATAACGCGTTAGAAGTACTGATTGATGAGCAAGATGCGGATGTGGATGTCGATGGATCAGGTAATGTGCTGCAATTAGAATTTAATGGCACATCTAAGATTGTTATCAACAAACAAGAACCACTGCATGAAATTTGGTTGGCAACCCAGTTTGGCGGTTACCATTTCGCTTATGTTGACGGCAAATGGATGGATGAGCGTAATGGCAATGAGTTTATGCCTTTCGTGGTTGAGTCTATCTTCAAGCAAAGCGGCTTAAAGCTAGATATTTAACGCTTTAGTAGCAGAATGAGTCGTCATACTTCTCATTCTGCTATGTTTAACCGCCTAGTGCTCACTGCTAAAAATCGACTTCAGAAGACTCCAGCGTCACACCAAAAGGGACTGCAAGCAGCTCGCCTTTTACCCGATCTAATTTAAAAAACTGCGGCAGATTAAAATGCTCTTTTGCAAGTTGAGGATCTTCAAATGTGTGATAGTGACTCAACTTGTTCACTAACGCATTCACGTCTGTTCCCTCTTGTACATAGTGGTTTAGCTCGTTCATCTCATCTAAAATAAACACATCTAAACCTTCCTCTCTTTGGCGCAAGAAATACTGAATCGCACCTTTAGCCGCATAGTCTTGGATCACTGAAGGCACTTTGGCAAAAGGCTCGTCACCTAACGTTGGTCTGGGCAGCTCAAGTAATTTACGCTGAGATAGCTGTTGATAGAAAGATTTTGCATCACTTAAATTCTCGTAATGCATGCCACGATTATTGAAGAACAAACCGTAACGCAGCCGTCCGACCTGTAATGCATAACCTAAGGTCGTTGAGCTTTGCGCCTGACGGCTAAGTCGCACCGCTCTGTAAAGCAGGTTCTGCACAGTACGTTCTGTTTGCGATCGTAACTTGCTTGAACAGCTAATCACCTCCACCGAGACTGGCGCACTGGCCCGCTTCATACCCGGTGTCACGAACGACAAAGCATCTAAGATACTTTTTTCTCCCTCAAAATGATGACAATGCCATTCCCCCCAGCTGTTAAGGCTAATCACATCAATCGAGTCCACCATATTCAAATGCTGTCGACCAATCGAGAACACATTACTGTTCATATAGTCGACCATGATGTCTTGCCCTTGCCAACTCTCGGTAGGGTCACTATTGAAATTCAATAAAAACACCAGCTTGCTAAAATGCCACGGCTGGTAAAGTGCCATCTTAGACACTTTTGTCGATTGATTTACAATAAGTCCATCAAGCCGATGAGCCGCTTGAGTTAAGTAGGTCGATTTGCGCTTACTTTGCCTGACTTCATGCCACTGGGTTTTACTGTCTGCCACACCATTCAAACTAGCCCATACCAACAACTTAGCCTTACTTTTTGAATGGAATACTGCGCTATGCTCAAGGAAGTTTCTAGGATTAGGCGAACATCGGTAGAGGTAATATTGCTTATCTTGTTCACTATAGATAACAGATAAATGAGTCTCTAAAATCGAGTGACTCCACAGCGGATTAAGGCGCATGATCTGGTGAGCATCTTCACTAAAGTAGGTATGTAGCTTACGGGTTAGCAAGCCTAACTCTGAGATCCTTAAACTTTCACTTAATCTATGGATTGAAGCGAATTGCAGCAATGTTTGATAGCTACCTAGCATCAGTTCGTTAAGTTGCTCGTTAAACCATTGCAACTGACCACAGTGCCAATTCTCACAATTATCTAAGGTTTTCAGTAAGCTTTCAGACCAGTTCCAATCGGCAACTAATTTTTGCATTTTAAAGTAACGCCAATCGATCGCTTGATCATGCCGACTCAATTTAACGCCACATTTTAAGTAAAAACAACGCCGCGTGATTTCCAGTCGGCGGCCATCACCCCGTTTCTTTAGATAGCACTCTATCGATTCATATAGCAGATAATAAGCGTCATTAGCCGCCGAGAAATCCCCTTCTAATGTATGCTGCCAAATCCGCTCGCTCACTAACTGAGTATGGGGGTAATCACTGGCATACGCCTCCAGTAACAGCACTTTCAACAATGCTTTATGAGGCTTTTCAACCCCCTTGTAGAGCTGCCACAGCGAAGCCCCAAAATATTCACTCGCTGGCAGGGTATTGGCATCGCCTAATGAAAGTAATTGAGGAGACACTTTAGCATTGGGCCACCATGCAATAGGCTTACCCGCTAAACGAAATTGACTACGATAAAACTCTTCGAGTAGCAACCAATGTTGAGCACTACCACTGTGTTCATGCCCCATGCAATTGTATAAATCAGCCTGTTCGCCCTGCTCTCTAATAAATTGTTCTGGATGCACCAAATAGAAGTTCACTTCTAAATCAAATTTAGCGAACCACTGCGTCAATAATGCAGCTTTGCTAGCAAGTAACTCGCACTCATTTTTACTCAAAAGATCGCTATGTATTAGCCATACATCGATATCGCTTTGAGGGTTTTGGCCAAAGCTGGCTGTGCTGCCCATGCTGTAAACGCCCTCTATTTGAGGGCGTTTACTATTATTTGTGGCAGCGATATCAAGGTTGAGAGTTTCACAGGCTTCTTCAGTGTCTGAATCGGGCTGATAGTCAGCAATACCGCGAGGGGTTAGCGGTCCGTTATAACCGGGTAATTTAGGTAGGTGACTATGGAGCAAAAAAGGGATTAAGCGAAGAAGATGGCGCTTTAAAGGCGACAATAATGCAATAGCTCTGGCATACCTGATCACATCCAATCTCTTCGCGGCATGTTCGAGTCTAACAAGCTCTTCTGGCAAATGATTAACCCTAAATCGTAGATAACTACTCACTAATGTATATGGCAATTGTACAAGCAGCAAGTAAATGCGATCAAGATCACACTTTTTACCTGTGTAGAACTGGGTAGACTTCAAAGAATCAGCAGCAGAATGTTACATCTATATGCAGGCAATGTTAGCATTGGCGCAAATAAGTTCTAAGATGGAATATCGTGCATGTCTCAAAATCTGATCCGTATCGCAACACGTAAGAGCCCTCTTGCCATGTGGCAAGCCGAATTTGTGAAAGCTGAATTGGAAAAAATCCATGAAGGTCTCACTGTTGAATTACTGCCAATGAGCACCAAAGGTGACATCATCTTAGACACACCACTTGCAAAGGTTGGTGGTAAGGGCTTATTTGTAAAAGAACTTGAAGTCGCAATGCTAGAAGGCAAAGCCGATATAGCAGTTCACTCAATGAAAGATGTGCCAGTTGAATTCCCTGAAGGTCTAGGTCTTGAAGTGATTTGTGAGCGTGAAGATCCACGCGATGCATTCGTATCAAACACTTTTAAAACAATTGAAGATCTGCCACAAGGCGCAGTAGTGGGTACCTCTAGTCTACGTCGTCAGTGCCAAATTCGTGCTGCTCGTCCAGATCTTGTTATCAAAGATCTGCGCGGTAACGTCGGAACTCGTTTAGCAAAACTAGATGCCGGTAACTACGATGCCATTATTCTTGCTGCGGCAGGCCTTAAGCGTCTAAAGCTAGAAGAAAGAATCGCTAGTTTTATTTCTGCTGAACAATCTCTACCAGCAAACGGCCAAGGCGCTGTCGGTATTGAATGTCGTACCGACGATGCCCGTGTTAAAGCGCTACTTGCACCACTTGAGCACGCTGAAACGCGTATGCGCGTGACTGCAGAACGTGCAATGAATACTCGTCTTGAAGGCGGTTGCCAGGTACCAATTGGTGCATACGCAGAGATCGACGGTGACACGTTAAGCCTACGTGGTTTAGTGGGTAATCCAGATGGTAGTCAAATCATCACTGCCGCGTCTTCAGGCAATAAAGCCGATGCTGAAAAGCTAGGCGTTGCATTAGCAGAAGAGCTACTCGGCAAGGGTGCTAAAACCATTCTTGATGCTGTTTACGCTAACGCGTAATTATCATAAAAATGAAAGTCTTACTGACGCGTCCTGAAGGGCGCAATCAGTTGATGGCAGAGGCGTTAACTCAGCGCAACGTCTCTTATTTCATCACGCCCCTACTGAATGTTCAGCCCACTTCTAACCTCGATGCCCAGCAAATTGATATCACGCTAAAACGAGCCGATATCATCATTTTCATCAGCACTAATGCGGTTAGCTTTGCTTCTAAAACAATCAATAATCAATGGCCTGAATCGGCCCATTACCTTGCGGTTGGAGATGCTACTCATGCAGCCCTTAAGGATATAGGAATTGATGCAGAGCAAGCCCCCGAAGACTGTCAACAGACAGAAGGCTTACTCACCCTGTCCACGCTGACTCAGGTCAGTGGTAAAAATATCCTGATTGTTAGAGGCCAAGGCGGACGCGAAGATCTCGCCAACGAACTGAGTAAACGCCAAGCCCAACTGAATTACTGGGAAGTCTATAAACGCGGTTGCCCAGCGCTAGATACAAGATCCCTTTGCCAACAATGGCAAAGCTTCGGTATAGACACTATCATCATTACCAGCGGCGAAATACTCGATAACCTCATTAAAACAGTACCAAAAGAGCTATTTGCTTGGCTGCAAACTTGTCATATTATAGTGCCAAGCTCCCGAGTATATGAAAAAGCAAAAGCGTACGGCCTAGTGCAAATTAGTAATGCCACCGCCGCAAACACCAATGCAATGTTAACTGTGTTATCTCTAAAGTAATTCGCAGTTAATGTTAAGTTCATACTCGCTATTTCTGCAGCATCATAGCTTTCAAGGACTGTTAAATGGAAACCAAGAACACTGACGCCAACGCTTCAGAGCCGACTACCGAGCCAACTGCAGCAACACAGCCAGTTATCGAGGCGCAGTCAGAACCGCAAACAAATACAGACGAAAATACTGTTAATAAGCCTTCCTCTCAAAGCAAGCCGGCGCCTTGGGGTATTATCTTTACCCTCTTTTTACTATTGCTATTAGCCTTTGCTTCTATCGCTGGCGGTTACTACCTGTATCAACAGCTTCAAGCCCAAAAAGCAGAGTCTGCAGCGTTAAACCAAAAGCTTCAATCTGCACTGACGAAACCCAATCAGCGCATAGCGTCTTTAGAGCAGCAACAAAACCAATTCAAGTCTAGTGTTGACTCAACCCTGAAAAAGACACTTGAGCAGCAAACTCAGCTTGAAGAGCGCGTATCGATTATTGCTCAGCGTAATCCAAACCATTGGCGCGCCGAAGAGGCCAAATACCTGGTTAGGCTTGCAGGGCAAAAACTGTGGCTAGAAAAAGACCCTAGTACTGCTACCAGCCTGTTAAAAGCGGCAGATGAACGTATTAAGTCAATGCGTGATCCTTCACTAATGCCGCTAAGAAAAGCATTAGCTAAAGATATTGCAGTCGTTGCAGCCATTAAGAATACCGATATATCGGGCACCGTTTTAACCATAGATAACATCATAACAGGCCTAGATAAGCTGCCTTTGAATCGCGCAGAGACCCACTTCTCTGCCGAAGAGCTCAGCGATAATAAAGTCAGTGACTCGCTAGATGATTGGCAGTCTAACTTGGCTAAATCATGGCAGGCACTCATTGATGATTTCGTGATTATTCGAAAACGCACCACAGATGCAGCGCCATTACTTGAGCCTGATCAACAGTGGTATTTAGTTGAAAATATAAAGAATAAACTGCTCCAAGCTCAACTGGCCTTGTATCGCCAAGATCAGGTCAATTACCGTAATTCAATTAAGTTAGCCAGAAAATGGGTCTATCAGTACTTTGACCTTAAAGATCAACAAACAATTGATACCTTAGCCACTTTAGATGCACTGGAGACGTTGAAGATCCAAACAACGAATATAGAGCGTTTTGAAGCATCTAACCTGCTTAATCAATTAGTCACTTATGGCAACTTGATGACAGAGGAGGCGCAGTAATGGTTCGCGCTCTCGTCTACCTTATTATTATTTTACTAGGGCTTTGTATCAGCCCTTTTCTTGTTGGCAGTAAAGGCTATCTCTATCTGGCCATTGGTGATTATCAGGTCGAAACCAGTATCGTCTTCGCCATTATTGCGCTAATTATCTTTTACAGCTTGCTACAACTCGTTGAATTTGTTGTCGTATGGCTATTAAATTTAGTATTAAATAGTCGCTACCTCCCAGAAAGATGGCGTAAAAAAGCTGCACGTAAACACACATTATTAGGTGCACTAGCATTAGCTGAAGAAGATTGGCCTGCGGCAGAGAAAGCCATGGCTAAAGGGGCTGAAAAAGGTGAAATCCCAGCTTTAAATCTATTAGCTGCAGCCCGTGCAGCACATCATCAAGATAATCACCAAGCCCGTGATGAATACTTAGCAAAGGCGCAACTCGAACCCCTCGCAGTTAAAGCCGTCAGCACCACTCGGACTCGTTACTTATTACAGCAAGGCGATTTAGTCGCAGCAAGAGAGGAGTTAGATAAACTCAATCCGACCAGCAAGAGTAAGTTACCCATTCTCAAATTGGCTATTGAGCTTTATCAAGCACAACAAGATTGGCAAGCACTAAAATTACTGCTGCCAATCGTTAGTAAAAAGCACGTATTAGAAGATGATGCTTTTAACGCTTTATCGCTTAAAACGAATACGGCTTTACTCAGCCAGGCAGCTAAAGCCAATGAGCAAGAATTAGAAAAGTGCTGGCATTGGTTAACCCGTGGCGAAAGAAAGCAAGCAGAATATATTGCGCTATACGCAATAGGTTTGAGTCGTTTTGAACGTAAAGACGAAGCCGTCAAAATGTTACTCAAACAGGTAAAAGCATCGCCATCTGCATCAGTATTAAATGCGTTAGCACAAGTGCTCACGCCTAGCGACGTTGACGCTAAAAAGCAGTTATTGGCATTGGAGTCTAGCTATGAAAATAACGCCGATTACCAAGTCTGCTTAGCAAAGCTTTACCAGCAAAATCACGATTACCATCAAGCTAAGATCTGGTGGCAAAAAGCCTGTTACCTGCAAGATGACATCAGTAGCTTACATGCTCTAGCTGATGCACAGGAGCATTTAGGTGAACTTAACCGGGCGCTGCAAACCAGACGAAATGCAGCAAAGCTAATGTAACGCTTATACCTTTTTTAACTAAAGGCCGCATATTTTGCGGCCTTTTTTTATGTAGCAAAGCCCGCCAATTTACAAACTCTATTCTAAGTAATTGATAACAAGCCTATTCGCAGCATCATACGTAAATGTTGCTTAATCCTCCCCTTCCTCCTTGACTTCCCTAGATTTGACAACGGCTCAATGCAGTACAGAATTCATACTGTCAGTGCGCAAAAAAATGATTACTAAGTACTGATAATTCTTAATTTAACTCACGGATGAGAAGGTTAGAGTAACTTATGATGGATACATTCACTCCCAAGCAGGACGCCACGATTGTTAAGCTCTCTGGCTCTATAAGTGCAAAAAACAGCCAAGGCGAAATGGTTCCACTACGTGTCGGCGATACATTAAAACAAGATACAGCGCACAGTATATCAACAGGCACCACATTCACATTGCAATACAGTGATGGCACAACTGCGACCCAAGACGAATTAGCAGTTCCCCCTTCTACTAGCAACGAGAACGTACAGGCATCTGAACCAACTGAAGCTGCGCTCGATCCTGAAATCGCAGCCTTACAAGCTAAAATCCTGAGCGGTGAAGATCCGACAGAAAACTTACCTGACACAGCGGCAGGAGAGACGGCTCAAGCTGGCAATGAAGGCGGTGGCTATATTGCCGTTGGCCGAACGGGCGATGAAACTCTGGCTAATGCCGGGCATGATACTGCGGGCTTTGCGCAAGTAGAATTAACCCAGGTAGATGAATTACCTATTTTTCTAACAGAATTCGCACGGCCTCAGCTTTCAGCTCGTGCTGTGACGCTATATGAAAGGCATCTAGAACAAGGTTCAGAGCCCCAAGCGGCTTTGCTATCTCAAGCTGAAAGTGTATCTGTTAATGTTCAAGCGGGGATCCAATCTCTCAGCATTAATGGCATAGCCGTTTTTACTGATGGGAATTTTGTCGGGCCTGTATCAATCAGCACCCAATATGGTGTGTTAACTATTAGCAACTATGACGCTGTCAATTCAGTATTAACTTACAGCTACACCTTAGCTGCCACACTCGATCACTCCGATTCAGATACCTTATCCGAACTATTCCTATTGCAGCTAACTGATAATCAGGGAGTTCAAACCACAACCTTAGTCACTGCAAATGTTGTTGATGATGCCCCAAGTGGCTTAGATGACAGTAATGAAATCAGCCAAAATAATCTTGATGGTGTCACCGGCAATGTACTGCAAAACGATACCCTCGGTGCAGATTTAGCCACTGTAACTCAAGTAACCAACAGTGAAAACTCAAGCATTAACGTTGCAGGAAATACTCTAATATCGGGAGTTTATGGTTCACTAATTATTGCGGCTGACGGTAGTTATACCTATCAATTAAATAATCAGTTATCAGAGGTTCAATCTCTTGCTCAAGGCGAGCAACTCTTCGATACATTCAATTACCAACTAACCGATAGTGATAGTGACTCCATAGTCCAAGCACTTGTTATTACTATTACAGGTGAGAATGACGCACCTGAAATCACCTCATCCCTCGAAGATGCCCTAGGTAATGTTATTGAAGCGGGTGTCCTTATCGGTGGCAATATAGCAACTGCAGGTATCCCACAAACTAGCGGTACCCTATCAGCAGATGATGTTGATAACGGAGCCCTACTCACTTGGCAATTAAATGATGACCCTGTCACTCCCTACGGGACCTTCACACTCGATGGTTCTACTGGCGAATGGTCTTTTACCTTAGATAATGAACTTACGAATAGTTTGGCTTATGGCGATACAGAAACTGAAAGCTTTACCGTAACCGTTACCGATGAATTTGGTTTATCAGATACTCAAGTCGTCACCATCACCATTACCGGTACCAACGATATTCCAGAGTTAACAGTTGGCGTGTCTGGTAGTGTGACTGAGGATATGATTGATGTCGACCCAGATAGATTGGTGGCCACCGGCATCCTGACTGCAACCGATGTCGATAACAATGACGTACTCAGCCTCGACAGCAGTTATAACGACGATATCAATTGGCAAAATGGCGCCAATGCAACGCTATCAGCCCAACAAATCAGC
>NZ_JBRILT010000018.1:0-82746 GCF_052977065.1 Shewanella sp. 125m-1 | reverse complement strand
ATCTAGCGTTTACGACTATTTCTAATCTCAAGCGTTAGTCTAGTTGGCCTGCTGTGCCGTGTCAGTGGATGCGCATTGTAGGGAAATTTGAGATCAGCGCAAGGGGGTTTTTCAATTAAATTATAATAATCGAATCAAGCGAGCAGTTATCAGCCTTTCTGCTGTTATAAACAGCGCTGACGATGATTTTATATACCGCCATGCTTTAATATAACGCATAGACTCACCAATCGGCTTAACTAAAGTCTAAGTTCTAAGTTCTACATTCATTGAATCTGAAGCGCTAGCATTCAACTTACTCGCAACTGATTACTGGTAACTGATGCTAAATACATAAATGCCTCATAATGATCTTATTAGGTTAGTGATCATAATGAGGCATTTCGTTTACGACAGATACTTATATTAAGTCGATATTCTGTCTTATTAATCTGGAGCTAGTTAGGCCTACTTAAACTTAGCTGGACTGAGCAGGATGTTTGACCTTATAACTGAGCCTAGTGCAACCTTAGCCTGATTTGGGCTTGCGTTACATAAAACTAAGCCTGCTTTAAGCCTGACTTGCCAAATAAGCTGGCACATCTGCAATTGAGTCAAGCACAACCGTTGCTGCGGCAATTGCATCATCAGTTACTGACTTACCGGTTCTCACCAGTATTCGAGTCGGCACGCCAGCCGCCTCTGCTGCTAGCATGTCGTCGCGCTTATCACCGACCATAACTGACTGAGACAGATCAATGTTTAAGAATTGCGCCGCAGAGTTCAGCATTCCAGGTTTTGGTTTACGGCAATCACAATCAACTTTGTATTCGCCAATACCTTTTTCAGCATGATGGGGGCAGTAATAAATGCCATCAAGCTCAACACCTTTATCAACAAAGTTCCAATCCATCCATTCAGTTAATGAATGAAACTGATCTTCTGTATACATTCCTCGAGCAATACCAGACTGATTAGTAACAACTGCAAGTAGATAACCCATGTTTTTAAGTGCAGCGCACGCATCAAACACACCGTCTACATATTCAAAATCGTCAACCTGGTGTACATACCCATGATCTAGATTGATAACGCCATCTCTGTCTAAAAATACCGCTCGATTCACAATACATTCTCTCTAATATGCAATAGCTATTATTATTTCACTCATTACAACAAATTGCACCGTGAACTTGCTATAAAGCACGTAATAACGTGTAATGGATAAAATATACACTTTACATTTTAATGCCGATAGCCAATCCGGCATTAGTCAATGAATAGCGATGGAAATACTAAGATGTCTACTATCTATCAACAAAGACGCAATGATCTGCTTGAACAGTTACCTAATAACAGTTTAGTCATTGTCGCTGGCTATCAGCAAAAAGTGCGCAGTAAGAATATCAAATATCATTTTAGGCAGGACAATGATTTCCTCTACCTAACAGGGTTTAACGAACCTGATGCGATTGCCTTACTTATTAAGCGCGAAGTTAATCAATATTTCTTATTCTGTCGCCCGAAAGACCCAGCACAAGAAGTCAGTTTTGGCACTCGAGCAGGTGCACAAGGTGCTGTTACCCTACACGGCGCAGATCAAGGCTATGATGTTGCTGATTTCGAGCAAACCCTACTACCACTATTGCAAGGTATACAAACTATCTATGTGAGTGATGAGCTAGGACGATTCTCATCTGATCTTGTTCACTGGGCAAACTACCACAGACATCATTGCTCATTTGATACGCCTAAACAATTCACCACAATTAAACCGTTAGCCGAAGTGTTGCATGCTAAGCGTGTCATTAAAACAGATGATGAGTTGACTAAAATCCGTTCAGCGGTTGCTGCATCTACTGCTGGCCATAAGGCTGTGATGCAAGCATGTCGCCCTGGGATCAACGAACGTGAGTTAGCATCGTTATTTGATTTTACTATCGCTAAACATGGCTGTAATGCTGTTTCCTACCCGAGTATCGTCGCTGGCGGTAATAACGCCTGCTGCCTACATTACGAAGAAAACTGCTGTGAGCTTAGCAATGGCCAGGTGTTACTCATCGACGCTGGCGGTGAATTTGATCATTACGCAGCTGATATTACCCGTAGTTACCCAGTAAATGGCAGCTTTTCAGCAGAACAAAAAGTCATCTATCAATTGGTTCTTAACGCGCTGGATCAGGCCATAGCGAAAGTGCAACCAGGAGCTGCATGGAACAGTCTTTACGAAACGTGCATGCGAGTAATGGCAGAGGGACTTAAGGAACTTGGATTTTTATCGGGTTCGATTGATGAGATTATGGCAACTGAAAGCTATAAACGCTTTACTGTTCACAAAACTGGGCATTGGCTCGGGATGGATGTACATGATGTAGGACCTTACCATGATGATAATGGTGAATGGCGAACATTAGAAATGGGTATGGTGTTTACGATAGAGCCCGGTATTTATATCCCCCAAGATACACTTGATGTTCCCGAAGCCTACCGTGGCATAGGGATCCGCATCGAAGATGATATATTAGTTACCGTAAACGGTTATGAAAACTTATCAGCTAACGTCCCAAGAACTGTTGAAGAGATAGAAAACTATATGGCTAATTAGCAATTAGCTAACTCAAACTTTAAAATAAAAATCTCACATAAAAATGATGGCTGCCATATAAATGCAGCCATCAGTGCTTTTTCCACAAGAGTATTCGCAAAACAGCACTCCTACAATAGATCACTCCTAAGAGCCTCTATTACTTAACGAGCCACTGTAACATGAGCCTATAAGACGTTTTTTGCGTATTACTTTAACATTGGTTCCAATTTTTCTTTAAACCAGTTCGTTAGCAAGTCTCTTTCATATGGGAATGGATCATTCGTGATAGGCTGGATCCCAAATAGGAAACCCATATTATCCAATTTTTCAGTTCCTGATTTGATTACCTTCCCATTTTGGCTAAGGGTGTAGTCAAAACTGATTTTAGGTGGATATAGTTCGGTCACGACCCGAATATCATCTGCAGCTGTAGCACCAAAAGTAGGTTGTACATCACCGGCTAAATCTACATTGGTAACGGTTAAATCAAGCTGTTGATCTTTTGCCAAGTGTTTGTTGGCAAGTTGACCAAGTTCATCAGTTAACTCAGTGAAGAGGTATTGCTCAAATTTTGACTGCAAGCCAATGGTTGCTTCAATATCACTGTATTGATTAATATCTTGCCATAAAATATTAAGGTTACCATCATTAGTCATAATATTTAGAGGAACGGTCGGCTCATCTGTTTTGGCACAACCACTCATGATTAATGTTGTAGTAATAGTTATAAGTAAAAGTAATTTTTTCATATGGGCTCCATTTATTATCAAGTCATCTTATGTATAACTCAAATTTTTGACATTGCATGATTTTTTTTCAAATCAATTAATCAATTGATACCTAACAGCTTTAAACATCGTAGTCAGTTTAGGATGATTGCTACACTTAGATGCTAGTTGACAGGCAGCTCGAAGGTCAAAATTCAATCTAAACCTTAACAATCCAATGAAAAGATCTCTTTTGCAGGTATACGGGTAAATAAACAACGAATAGTCTAATTTTAGCGCACTATCACAGAGCTGTTGCATCTTTTATGACTGCTGTCTAACAAGTTCAGCTACCTTCTTTGCAGAGACAACCGCGCCCTCGTGTAGACCATCATAAAGGTAAGCTCCCACATAAAAAGTATTGTTTTTACCATTATTGACGATAATGTTGTGCCGGTAATGAAGTGCTTCGACACTATAAAGTGGCGTGTGATGTTCAAAAGTTTGAATGATATTATCTTTGGTGATTAAATTATCAATATTATAAGCCAAACTATATCGCTGCTCTGTAGGCAAAGCACAGATACGGTTTAAGTTAGCGTTATAGCCCCAACCGGCTTGAGTCTGAAAAAAATCAAATTCTGAGGGTTGAGATATACCATAACTTTGGTAAACCAAAGAGTCAGTGTGCAGGACCGTAGTAGCCATATTCTCTTGCCAAGGAGAAAAGCATTCAATTTCAAATGCGGTTGGATCGGATATTAGCGTTAAAACCTGATCAGGCGGCACGGCTAAGACCAGCTTATCGAAGTGTTCCTTTGTATCATGATCCCATTTAAGCATGACCCCCATATTAGAGCGCCTAATTGCAGTTATATTGGCATTTAAGAACACCCTGCCATTTAATTGCCTTTCAATTTTCTCTATATAGCTGTAAACCCCTCCATCAATTCGTTTCCAATCAGCCCAAAAGTAGCGTCTAAAAATAGTAAATGCCAACTCAGCTGGAACCTTAATGATCCCTTTATAGGGAATAGAAAAACAATACATAACAAAAAGCTTTAACCAGGTATCTTTCACCTGATGCCTACTCACATAATCCGCCAAAGGCTTACCTCTAAACGATGACATAGGTTTAAGATATACCTGCAGTAATATCCAATTGGCTGAGAGATAAACAAATGCCAGCTTAACAAATTCGACTAAAAGGCCAACACCCTTAATGTTTCTGGTGATCACAGTAGGAGAAAGAAAACGTTTCTTATTACGCTTAAATAAAGCAGAGCCCACTTCTAAAGGCTTAAGCTCAACACCGAGCTCTTCCATTAGAGCGATAAAATGCTTAAAGTTACTTGAAAACTCAACGACGCCGCCTTCGAGGGTGAGGCTAGGATCGATACCCGCCATTTTAACATTTTTATTAACCGTACGAATATGACCACCAAGCATAGACTGCTTCTCAAATACGGTGACACTGTGCCCAAGCTTACTCAGGTAGTATGCCGTCACCATGCCACTAGCACCGCCACCGATAATCGCAAACTTCATGCTTCCTCTCTCCTCTCATATTACCGAAAAGATGTGGGGCTCAATTCATCATTCAATCGGAGATTAAATACGTTCTCCGCTCAGCTTCTGATACAGCTTTGCACCAGTCCAGAATGTCCCTGCAAACCCTGCATAACCAGATGAAGCGTTACAGAAATAGAAATCTTTCAATGAACTGTTCTCGGTTAATCGCCACAAGTTAAAATAAGCTGGAGTCATCGCCGAACCATAGGAGTTCCCCTGCGGACACCAACAAAAGTTTTCATTCGTCGTCGGACTACCGGTATTTTTATATGCCAAGTACTCTCTGAAATCTGCAATATAATGTTTTTCAACCGTATCGATTATTGCGTCAAATATCTCTCGTTTTTTGTTTCGATATGCTCTGGGATCACTTTGTTTTAACGCTTTAAAGTATTGGTAGTCAGCAACAGTTAAAAACTCTATTACCTGCTGCCCTTCAGGCCTGTCAGAACAGTCATGAGTTAAAAAACCTGGGGTAGAAATTGCAAAACTGGGAGCCGAATAATCATGCTGGTAATACATGGTATCAAAAGCGGTATTAAGATCTTGATGACTGGTGTGGAAGATATTCCACTTACCAAAACCATAGTCCTCTAACTTGATATCTTTGACCACACAGTAGGCCATAAAATTTGAAGGGGAGTAGGCATAATCCAATTGTTTTCTGAGCCTCAAAGAGAACTTTTCTATACCGATTAAATGAGCCGCTTTTTTAGGATCCATATTACAAATAGTGCGCTTACCTTGATAGCGGCTCACCTCCTCGTTGACAAGGTTTCTTGCTTCAACCCCTATAACCCGATTATTGTCGACGATAAATTTATCAACTTGAGTCTGATAGATGATCTGCCCACCATTAGCAGTAATCGTATCGACCAACGAATTGATGACATGATCGAAATGATGTGTCGGGTAGTAGGCCCCCCTCTGATATCCGGTAAATAGTAGAACCCAGGCACAAAATGAAAGCTGATTAGGAGGCAGTAAAAAATCAGGCCACTGAAGAGCCAGTAGTGTTTGCGCTTCTTGCGGTAAATGGTGTTTATCAAAGGCCTGCTGCAGAGTAAACCTTATGTTTCTACACGCGGTTACCGTTTCTCTTAAATTTGTGAATATATTCTTATAGCGTTCGTCGCCTGATAGCACTGCTAAACCATCGGCCGTTCGCCTTACTTCATCGATAAAAGCCGTGCATTGTGTCCCATGGGCAGGAAAAATGGATTTAAGTCTTTTAAGCAGTAGCTCTGTATCATAGGGAATATCCAGCTGGTATCCCGGCATTCTCATATGATCGAAGCCTTCAGGATCAAACGATTCGAAGGTAACCTGTTTATCCAGTTGAAGCTTTTTAGTACCTTGTTAACTGTCTCCCCTTCGCCACAATTCCAGACATAATGCAGTTGTGCATTAAATCGATAGTGTTTACCCATTGGGAAAGTATGCCCGAAACCGCCGGGATATTGATGTGCCTCCAACATCAGTACTTTACTACCAGACTTTGCACTGAGAGCACCAAAAACTAACGCAGATAAACCACTACCAACGATTAAGTAATCCGCATCCATTATCCACTCCACTTTTTGTCGCGAGGGTCCAGTCCGCTTTTTAACGCGTAGGTGAAGGTATAGCCTCTAAATATACCAACAGCCCTATTCATTGTAGTGCGCTGCAGACTCGCCAGCAAATAAGCCACCCGCGATAAGCTCATATTAGCAAAAGTGGTAATCATGTTGAGAACAGCGATTCCTGCTATGCATTCACTTACTCAGGTTTGTGTCACATCGGCGTAGATGTGCTACGTTAATCATATCAATACCCTAAGAAGCTTATGCATAAGGATGACCATGGAGAACACAGAAAGCATGGAGAACCTGGATAACTTGGAAATCGAAAACTCCCAAGCAATCTTGCTCAAAATTACAAAAGTCGTCGAAACTGAGTGTCATCAAGATGCCTGCGCACTACTCGAGGAGGGATTTGTGTTACTGGGTATAAATAGCAATGTATTTGAAGACAGTGAAAATCGCTTTGTTTACTCGCTGGGGTTTCCAAAACCCTTAGACAAACTCAGTGATTGGGCTAGCGCAAACTTTTAAGAGCCCAATCATTTGTCACCTAAGCGAGTCTATAGTCGGGTAAGCTATAAAATTCACCTAAAGCGAATTGTAAATAGAGTAAGCTTCTACTCCATTTACAATCGCTGACGCCGACATTTAAATAATCAGCCTGTATTCTGGTTGAAAGTAATCAAGACTAGTTAAACCTATCAATCCTATAGGGGCTTAAGTCGATATTAGCTTGCTGACCTAGTACTTCTTGAGTTAACAGTTTTGCTGTTAGCGCCGACCATGTAAGCCCTAAATGTTGATGCCCAAAAGAGAAAAATACATTCGCTTGTTTTTGACTCCGCCCGAGCACAGGCAAGCTATCGGGCATCGACGGTCTAAAGCCCATCCAACGCACGCCGTCACTGACGGAAGCATCAGCAAAAAGCTCAGGCAACAAGGCTTTACCATGAGGGAACAAACAATCGGCTCTAGCATTAACTAAGGGGGCTTTTAAACCACCAAACTCCACCGTACCCGCTAAGCGAGTGCCGTCAATCATAGGGGTGATAATAAATTTGCGATTATATGAAGCGACGGGACGAGACAGGCTGCTTTTTTGCGGCATCATCAAATGATACCCACGCTCGGTTTCCAGCGGCACAGAATAACCTAATTGTTTTGCAAAAGGCTTAGACCAAGCACCCGAGGCTATAACCAAGCGATCAGTCTGTTCGCTATTACCTGAGCCTAGCTCAAGCTGAATACTTGGACTGGTTCTAGCCGTGTTTATCTTAACAACCTCTTCAGTAATAAGCTGACCACCTAAGGCTTTAAACTTTGTCTCGAACGCTTGGCATAAACGATACGGATCGCCAGTGTGGCCTACATGAGTAAAATATAAGCCATGGGTAATATTGTTACTCAGTGAAGGCTCAAGCGCCCTAACTTGCTCCCCATTAAGCAATTGAACCTCGACGCCAGCATCAGCGTAAGCGCGGAACTCCTTTTGAACGACCTCTATTGCTGTACCTTCAAATACCAATAAACTCCCGTTCAAAACCAATAGGTCTTCGCAGCCACAAAATGCAGCGAGTGACTTCATTGCCGCGATAGAATCTTGATTCAGCGCCTTGATTGCACGGCTGTTTTTCGCTCTACGCGATGGCAACATATTGTGTAAGAAGCGCATAAACCAGGGTAATGCTTTAAAAAAATATTGCGGCTGAATGCGAAATGGTCCTAAAGGATCCAATAGCATACCCGGCAGCTTTGGTAACATTGCAGGATCCGCTAAAGGAAATACTTGCTCAGTCGCAAAGTGACCCGCATTACCTTTAGAAGCTCCGGCTCCGGCGCCCTCTTTGTCGATAACAGTGACATTAAACCCTTCTCGTTGTAGCTCAATCGCTGCCGATAGCCCCACAATCCCTGCGCCAACAATGGTGAGTTTACCGGCATGACTTTGGCTTAAGCCTTGGCTTTGAACCTGACTCTGACTCGTGGCGTTCATATATATTTCTCCAATCTCATTCCCCACTTGATTAACCACTAGGCTAGCGCAAGATAAAACCATCTTGAAATACATCATCAGGATCAATAAAGAACTGATGCTTTCCAGTAATGTACGAACGGCCTGATACTTCTGGGATCACCGCCGTTTTACCATGAAAAGTTGATTTAGCGGAGGCACTAACAATCATTCTGCCATCAACAATACTCTCAATCATCAGTGGAGTATTTAGCTCAACCTCGCCTTTGGCATATAACAAGGCAATACGCCCCGCAACGCCAGTCCCCGTTGGTGAACGGTCTACTTCCCCGTCAGCAAAAATACACACATGGCGAGAATGAGCCTCTGGGTTTGTCACCTTTTTAGAGGTGAAGATGGTGCCATAAAGAAAACTTAAGTCTTCTTCTAATGGATGCACTAACGGGTGAGTCGCCATAACGGCATGCTTTATCCGGCGGCCAATATCTATCAACTGCGGTGCATTATCCTGACCACAACTTATTCCGTGCTCGTCAGCATCAACATAAGCATAGTAAGCCCCGCCAAAACCAATATCGTATTTAACCTCGCCAAAACCTTCGACATTCACACTGCAATCTAGCGCATCCGCCCAAGAATCTACATTTTTAAAGCTAGCGTGAATTTTTCCCACTTGGTCACGATAAGCTTTTGCTGTAATCAGGCCTGCTGGCGCATCGATTTTAATAATGCGAGGAGAATCCGTTAATTGTATTGTGCCGGTTTGGCACATCACCTTAACCAAGGCCAAAATCCCATGACCACACATGCTGCTATAACCTTCGTTATGCAAAAATAGTACGCCAAAATCGGCATCTGCTGTCACAGGCTCTGTAATCAGCGCCCCATACATATCGGCATGCCCGCGTGGCTCGTGCATCAGTAATTTACGGTAGGTATCCAAATTTTTTTGCACGTATTGGCGCTTTGCTAAAATGGTCTCACCTTTAATCTCTGGATAACCCGAGATCACTATCCTTAACGGCTCGCCTTCTGTGTGTGCATCTATAGTGACAAAATCTTTAAAATTGCTCGCTAATTCAGAGCTTATTGTGATCGACTGCATATTTTTATTGCTCCATCGTTAACACTTGGATATTGTATACAATAATTCCTGTGGTTTTAGTATCATTTATTTAGATACATTCTCTAAACAAAAGGGTTTCAATTTAAATACATGCGTATACAATATACCAATCTACACCTAACTCCAAACGCTACACCGCAGTAATAAAGGCTTAATATGAAAGTGAATTGGCAAGGTGTTTTTCCAGCAATCTCAACACAGTTTAATGAAGATGGTTCAATTAACTACGAATCAAATTCTCGTATGTTAGAAGACCTAATAAGAGATGGTATTAACGGAATTATTGCTTTAGGCACGATCGGTGAAAATGCCTCTTTGACCCCTGAAGAAAAGCGCGAATTCATCAAGCACACAGTTGAAACCGTAAATGGCCGTATTCTTGTACTATCTGGTTGTACTGAAAATACTGCTGAAGCTGCATCTCTTTATGCACAAGATGTAGAGAAGCTTGGCGTTGACGGTCTTATGCTTCTACCTGCAATGGTTTATCGTGGTACCAACCGTGAAGTAGTCACTCATTATCAAACTGTTGCTCGTTCAACTAACCTACCAATCATGATCTACAACAACCCTGTAAGTTACGGTGTAGATATCAACCTAGAAATGACAGCGATTCTTGCAGAAGAAGAAAACATCGTGGCGATTAAAGAATCAACAACAGACACTCGCCGTCTAACTGAACTGCAATCTCGTTTCGGTGATCGTTTCAACATCTTATGTGGCGTTGATGATATCGCTCTTGAAAGCCTTTTCCTTGGCGCAACAGGCTGGATTTCTGGTCTAACTAACGTATTCCCGCGTGAGTCAGTAACCCTTTTTAAGCTAGCTCGCGCTGGTCGTATTGAAGAGGCGCGTGAAATCTACCGCTGGTTTATGCCACTACTGCGTTTGGGCACTATCCCGACGCTAGTTCAATGTATCAAGTTTGCAGAGCAAATCGTTGGCCGTGGTAACGAAAATGTACGTCTACCTCGCCTAACACTTATCGGTGAAGAGCGTGCATACGTTGAGCAGCTTATTGCTCAAGCACTTGAGACTCGCATCGATTTAAACAAGTACAACATCGACTAATTGAAAGTTTGATGTTTATATAGCCAGCCGTTTAATGCAAATTAAAAGACTGGCTTTAATCACTTTATCAATAACGATAACAATGGAGTGTTTTACATGCTAAAAGGCACGTTTTTTTGTGTTGATGCTCATACCTGTGGCAACCCAGTCAGATTAGTAACAAGCGGACACCCTCACCTGCTTGGCGACACCATGAGTGATAAACGCCAACACTTTCTTCGAGAGTATGACTGGATCCGTAAAGCATTGATGTTTGAGCCACGTGGCCACGATATGATGTCAGGCGCCTTTCTTTATCCTCCTTGCTCAGACAACGCCGACGCCTCAATCCTATTTATCGAAACCAGTGGCTGCTTACCTATGTGCGGCCACGGCACAATCGGCACCATCACCGCCGCCATTGAGTCTGGTCTATTAACCGCAAAGACGCCTGGTCAACTGATTATTGATGTGCCCGCTGGACAGATAAAAATCGATTATCAACAAACTGGCGAAAAAGTGGACTGGGTAAAGATTTATAATGTCGCCGCCTATTTAGCTCATCAAGACCAAATTTTAGATATCCCAGGACTGGGTACACTTAAGGTCGATGTGTCCTACGGCGGTAATTATTACGTTATCGTCGACCCACAAACAAACTTCCCTGGGCTGCGCCACTGGAGCGCCGGTGACATTTTAAAGTGGAGCCCAATCGTACGTAAAGTCGCGCAAGAGCAACTCACTTGTATTCATCCAGACGACCCTACTGTAAGCGGCATAAGCCATGTGCTTTGGACAGGCGATACCATCAGTGATGGTTCAGATGGCGCCAATGCTGTTTTTTATGGTGATAAAGCCATCGACCGTTCGCCTTGTGGTACCGGCACCAGTGCACGTCTTGCACAACTTTATACCAAAGGTTTATTAAACGTGGGAGATGAATACACCCACGAAAGTATTATCGGCAGTCAATTTGTCGGTCGAATCGAAGCTGCAACATCAGTAGGCGAACATAAAGCGATTATGCCAAGCATCAAAGGTTGGGCACGAATAATCGGTCAAAATGCCATCACGGTTGATGACAGCGACCCGTACGCGTTTGGCTTCCAAGTCATCTAACCGCACGAATTTCTTAATGAGCTTTAAAACTCAGGAGTAAACATGACAGATTTAAACAAAGTTAACATCTCTGGCCAGCATTTTGTAAACGGTGCCTGGACTAACGAAGCCACTGAATTTAACAGTACCAATCCCGTCACCAATGAAGCACTTGTGTGGCGCTTTGCTAACGCAAACAAAAGCATCGTAGAAAGTGCAACAACTGCGGCTAAGCAAGCATTTGCTCAATACCGCAGCCTAGCGCCGACGCGCCGCGCTGAGTTTTTAGAAGCCATTGCCGATGAAATTCAAGCCGATATCGCAGCGATTACAGAGACAGCTCATTTAGAAACAGGTTTACCAATGGCTCGCCTTCAGGGCGAAACTGGCCGTACTTGTGGCCAATTACGACTATTTGCGGGCAACCTAAGAAACCCTATCGATAGCCGCTATGTCGATTTAGCTAACCCAGAAAGACAGCCACTGCCTAAGCCCGATACTAGACTTACCACCTTGCCTCTTGGCCCGGTAGCAGTATTTGGCGCATCGAACTTTCCGCTAGCGTTCTCAACCGCCGGTGGCGATACTGCATCGGCGCTTGCAGCAGGTTGTACCATTGTCGTTAAAGGCCATCCCGCTCACGCTGCAACCAGTGAATTGGTTAGCCGTGCAATCGAGCGTGCTGCAGTTAAATGTGACATGCCAAACGGTGTATTTAACTTAGTACAAGGCGTTGCACCAGAAGTGTCAACGCAACTGGTCACCTCCCCAGCGATCAAAGCTGTTGGCTTTACAGGTTCACTCAAAGTCGGTCGAATTTTATCGGATCTTTGTGCAGCGCGCCCTGAGCCAATACCATTTTATGGCGAGCTAGGTTCAACTAACCCACAGTTTATTTTGGCTAATATTTTAGAAGAACAAGCTGAAAGCCTGGCTTCGACTCAAGTGCAGTCCATGCTTATGGGCCACGGCCAGTTTTGTACTAGCCCAGGCGTCATTGTGGCAGTTAAAGGTGAGGCGTTAAATCGCTATAAAGCGACGCTAGCACAAGATGTTGCTTCACAAAGCGCTGCGAGCATGCTGACTGCTGGTATTGCTAGCGCATACCAATCACAGATTGAAGCGTTGCTAGCCAACCCTAAAGTTGAACTAATTGCTCAAGGTGAGTCTTCACCTGCAAATCACTTTACACGCCCTACGGCGTTAAAAGTGACTGCAACTGACTTTCTTGCATCAAACGCTATTCAACAGGAAGTATTTGGCCCATGTGCAGTGCTGGTTGAATGTGACGATAGCGCACAAATGCAAGACATCGCTGAGCAGCTTGAAGGTCAACTTACTGCATCTGTACACGGCTTAGCGACTGAATTTGCAGAGAATAAAACTTTGATTGAAGCGATTGCCTTTAATGTTGGCCGCCTAATATTCAATCAAATGCCTACGGGTGTAGAGGTTTGTCACTCAATGAACCATGGTGGCCCTTATCCTGCTAGCACAGATAGCCGTACAACCTCTGTAGGTTCAGCGGCTATGGCGCGTTTTGAACGACCAATATGTTATCAAAATATGCCAGAAAGCTTGTTGCCGACCCGCGTCATTGCAGGTGAAAAAGGCGTCATCACTTTTTAAATATGTCAAAAATATGAAAGGGAAACCATCGGTTCCCCTTTCATTATAATGGCATTAGCGGTAACCTAGGACGGATCAACTTGTATTAATAACAAAAAAATCGGGAACTATGAGCAGAACAACACCTATCGTCCATAAAACTCGCACACAAATTGTGGTCGAGGTGCTTAGGGAAAAAATCCTTTCCGGTGAAATCGCGGCAGGCAAACCCTTACGTCAAAGCGCCTTAGCAGATGAATTGAATGTTAGCCGAATTCCGGTAAGAGAAGCCTTGTTGCAACTTGAAGCCGAAGGCTTAGTTAAGTTTGAAGCCCATAAAGGGGCTACAGCAACATTGCTTTCTGCAGAACATGTCACCGAACTTTTTGATTTACGAGCACTGATTGAAGGCGACTTACTTGCTAAGTCAATACCGAATTTAAGTGAAGAAGATCTCAATCAAGCCGAAAGTATTCTGCAAGAAATGGACGCGGCTTTCCAAGATGAAGAGCAAATTGAAAATTGGAGTGGTCTAAACTCACAATTCCATACTTGTCTCTACAGTGCGGCAAATCGTCCACACACTCTTGAAGTCGTTCAAGGATTAAATACTAACTGTGACCGTTACGTTCGATTACAGCTATTTTTAGCAAGCGGTGTACCTAAAGCTCAACAAGATCACCGTGAGTTACTTGAGTATTGTAAGAAGAAAGATATCGAAAAAGCTGTCCAACTATTACGCGCTCACATCCTACACGCTGCCGAAGCGATCCGCGTATTAGTTAGCCAACAAGAGGGCTAGCTCACTGTTGGTTAGCAATTTTATTGCTAAGCTTCACTTATACAGATCCCATAAGGCAGAGCTCAGGTTCTGCCTTTTAAGTTAAGAGAATACCTAGATGCAGTACGCTACTATTACAGGTTGGGGAAAGTGTGTTCCGCCTGCAACCCTAACAAATCATGATCTTGCAACATTTATCGAAACCTCAGATGAGTGGATTAAGCCGCGCACTGGGATCAGCCAAAGACATATAAGTCACGTTAACACCTCTGAACTGGCCTCTGTTGCCGCTAAACGAGCACTCGCCGCAGCGGGTATCGATGGTAGTGAACTAGATATGATTATTCTAGCCACTGCAACACCAGACACTCTGATCCCAAATATCGCTTCAACAGTGCAAGCTGATGTCGGCGCTACTTGCGCAGCTTTTGACATCAACGCTGCATGTAGTGGCTTTTTGTATGGCTTAGGTCTAGCTAGCTCACAGATCAAAAGTGGCCAGTGTAAGAAGGTCTTAGTGATTGGTGCAGAGCGCTTATCTTTCTTCCTTGACTGGTCTCGTCGTGATACCGCTGTATTATTTGGTGATGGCGCAGGTGCAGTTGTAGTTGAAGCCACAGATGAAGCTATTGGTGTTTTAGGCTACGAGCTTAATAACGATCCAGATGGTCGCGATATCCTTAAAGCAGGCTTCGGCACTGCAATGGATAGATTTGAAGCCTCTTCTTTAGATTTCTATATCGAGTTTAATGGTCAAGAGATCTTTAAGCGCGCGATTGCCGGTATGGGTAAGCTAAGCGCTAAAGTTATCGAAAAATGTGGTATCGATAAAGAAGAGATCGACTGGGTTATTCCTCATCAGGCCAACGAGCGTATTATTGATACGTTAATTAACCGTATGAAGATCCCGAAAGAAAAAGCGATTGTGAATATTGCTAACTACGGTAATACATCTGCTGCGACGATTCCAATTGCTATTTGTGATGCGCTAGAGCAAGGCAAGATCCAGCCTAACCAAACCATTTTGTCTTGTGCATTTGGCGCTGGCCTAACATCTGCTGCGGCATTAATTAAGTGGGGTGATAGAGTCACACCAATTAATACTAGCGACGCAGAGTTACCACCTTGCGATAAAACAGGTATCGAGCTTGTTGCAAAAGCGGTAAAACATTTCTGCGGATAAAGCATTTTCAATGCTAAAACGGTGAGTTAAAAACTGACTCTCGCAAACATAAAAACACCGATTTATATCGGTGTTTTTTTATATCAGATTTAAAGCGGATTTTACAATTTCAGCTCATCCCAATAGACAGCTTCAGAAAAGTAACGACCAATCTGATTATTTAGTTTACCAAAGCTCGATAAAGCCCGCTCCTCGCCACTTAAACAATGCCATACAAAGCGGTGGCAATTATTATCAAACAAATCATACTCTCGATAACTAAAGATGGACTGCTTCGCTCTTTGCAGCACCTCAGTGCCAATCAACGGCTGGTGCAAGTGATTACAGGCCTGATAGATACGACTGCCACTGCGCCCCGCCAAAAAACGTTGGGTTGAGACCGCCCGCACTAAACCACTGCCGTGTAGTTCTACCAGCGTATTATCACCTAGCCAAATTCCAGTATGCTCGATCACACCAAACACAAAACAACAAACTATCGCCCCAGGCATAGGTTCGACTTTTTTAGCCCCAGTCTTCCAAAGGCTCGGTGCCAGTATGGCAGACTGACCACTAACATGTTTAGCACTTGCTTGGCCTTGCTGCCGCTTTAGTGCAATCGTCTTTTGCTTTTCTCGCTCTTCAGCCACAATTGCCGCGCCCACTGCAGCAGCGCCTAACCATATTAGCGGTAATGCCATTTATTCTTCCTGTTAATGAGTCTCGCTGAGCGAACACATCTTTATACTGATGGGTATAACTATAGATAATCTAGCCAACTGCCGACTATGGGTGAACATAAAAAATGTAACTAAAGACGATACATACTTAAGCTCGGTGCTATATCCTGTTTCCTAGGCACATAACAGGCTGTAAAAAGGCACGCACTCACAAGAGAGAAGCTGGAGCTTAAGATGATGACCGTCTAACACAAATAAAAAAGCTCTATACAAAGTCATCTAAGGCATTGAATGCTTGCCGTTAATACACTACTTTAAATAGTGTGGAACCGATAAGGAGCAGCACATGAAAGGGATTATTTTTTCCGAGTTTATTGAGCTTGTTGAGAACACTTTTGGCTTAGAGATCTGCCAACAGATGTTAGATGAAAACAACAATGATGGCGTTTATACCAGTGTGGGGACCTATGATCACAAAGACTTAGTTAATCTGATCATCACCTTAAGTAAACTTACCGGGATCTCAGCAGAAGACTTACAACAGATTTATGGTAAAGCGATTTTCAAAATATTGTATAACAGCATGCCCGGGCTTGAAGGCCAATCGGCATCAACGTTTGAATTTATAAAAAGCGTTGAAGAATATATACATATCGAAGTCAAAAAACTCTACCCCAACTCGAACCCTCCTAGCTTTACCTTTATCAGCTCAACACAGAGCCAATTAATCATGGACTATGTATCTGCACGTTGTATGGCCCATGTTTGCTTTGGCCTTATCCAAGGCTGCGCCGACCACTTTAATGAAAACATTGATATCAAAATGGAACCGATTGTCGCTGATCAATCTGAAGTCCGCTTCACCATGACCTGTATTTAATTTGAGGGTCATGTCTATTATGCCAAATGATGAAATAAACGAGTTAAGCAAAAGAGTTGAACTGCTGACCAGGAAAATAGAACGGGAAAAAGCAGCCAAAAAGCTTGCAGAAAAGCTATTGGAAGAAAAAAGTCGTGAGCTCTATATCGCCAAGCAAAGAGTCGAAGACTCACTGATCAACATAAAGGAAAAGTCGGAGCAGGATATCGCTCTACTGCACTTTAAAACCTATTTAGAATCAATCCTTCTGGACTTTAATCAACTATTTTTACAAAAACCGATCTCAAATATTTTGCTGCAACGCTTACTCGACGATCTGATTGGGGTTGATGAGATAAAATCCTGTAAAATAAGATTTAAATCCATAAATGATGAGCTAAAATTCGACTCTTTTTATGCTGGTGATAAAGGGCTTATCAACACCGATAACCACGCCTTATCACCGCTTATCTGGACAGATGATTACCGTCAGATAAAAATCATTATTAACGCTGAAGAAATGATACTAGGTAGCTTGACCTTAGTATTAGACTCCCCTCGGTCTTGGCAACACACCATCGAAAAGCAGCTACTGCTTTTTTGTGACATGATCAGCGCCGCTCATAAACGACAAGAGCTGCTGGCTAAAACCATCAAAGAAAAGCAGCGAGCTGAACTCTCTGAGCAGTCGACAAGAGACTTCGTTGCCATGATAAACCATGAACTCAGAACCCCACTCAATGGTCTATTAGGCTCAGCAGAGCTTATGAGTGACACTGAGTTAACGCCGCATCAGCATCAATTGCTTGGCACTATGCACCAATCCGGTGAGTTATTACGGGTGATCATTAACGACCTACTCGATCTCAGTAAAATGAATGCGGGTATGTTGCAGATAGTAGAAGTTGATTTTTCACCTAAAAAGCTCTGCCAGATGGTCTACGATATTTTCAAAATCAGAGCTGAAGAGTCCACTCTAGAGTTTGCGTTTGAGTATCACACAGATATACCTGAAACCTTAGTCGGCGACCCTGACAGAATTAAACAAATACTGGTCAACCTAATTGGTAACTCCATCAAGTTTACTCAACAAGGGAAAATTACGGTTAAAATCCAATGGCAGCAAGATGAGTTCTGTTTTTCGGTAGCCGATACGGGTTGCGGGATCCCCCAAGATAAACTTGATACCTTGTTCGACCCATTCACCCAGGTCAATAACTCCAGTAATCGTGCCTATGAAGGCACTGGATTAGGACTCGCAATCTGCAAATATTTAATCGGTGAAATGGGCGGGAAAATCAAATTAGACTCCCAGTTAGGCCATGGCACTCAATTTGATATCTGCTTGCCATTAAAGCGATCCGATGCGGTAATAGAGGCGGTGACGCCAACTGCAACCGATGTTCAAATCGATAGCATCACAGTACTCGTGGTAGAAGATAGCTCTGTGAACCAAATGCTGATTGAGATGATTTTAGCCAAATATAACATCAAGCCAGCTATCGCCAAAAATGGCTTAGAAGCGATAAGCTATCTAGAGCAGCACCAGGTAGACATCGTATTTATGGATTGTCGTATGCCTGTGGTCGATGGATTTGAAGCCACGAAAAGGCTTAGACTAAAAGGTTACCAAAAGCCGATCATTGCGCTAACGGCAAGTACCACCTCAATTGAAACACAGCAATGTTTCCAATGTGGCATGAATGAAATTATAAGTAAGCCCTACCAAAAAGAAGATATTTACCAAGTTCTTATCAAGTGGGGAAAGAAAATAAAGCGCCTTAGTCCCAACTAACCGAACGCCCCCAGAATTAACGATATTAATTTAGGTAAAGCCAATTAACACAACTAAGCTAACTGAAGCTGACTTAGTTAAGACAGACTTAGTTAAGACGAGCTTAGCTAAAGCTAGTTTTAGATAACCACAAACTAAGCATCACTTTATTAGCCGATACTTAAGTTAATAGATCATGCAGGCTCAGTTCATCATTACCCGCGATACCTGCCATCTGAGCTAAGAGTAACTCTGCGCAAGATAACGCATCAACCGCTGCATTATGGGCTGCGTAAACAGGCAGACCATAACGCTTTCGACAAGCATCAAGTCTTAATGTGCCCTCTTTAATCACATCATGCTGCCTTAGTAAACGTTTCTTCTCAACAGCCATGGTGTCAATCGCGACAAATTGTACGCTCTGGCCGTAACAACGTTGCAGTGCGGCTTTTAAAAAGCACAGATCTAAAGGTGCATGGTGAGCCACTAATACATGCCCCTGGGTCTGAGCCAAAAACCACGCCATCGCTTGCTTAACACTGACAGCTTGCGCCAGTTGACTGTCAACGATGCCATGAATAACGGCACTGTCACCTACGCTCCCTTCGATACTCACCAAAAGATGCTTAGATTTTGCGACTTGAAGCAAACCGTTTTCAATGGGAATAAGCCCAATACTCAAAATTTGGTCCAATTTGCTATCAAGTCCTGTCATCTCCAAATCAAACGCCATCAAGGGAACCTGAGGTAAAGGCATAGATAACTGCAGAGTTAACGCCCGATAATAGTCAGCTATCACCTCTTGTTTACTGAGCAATGCATTTAGCTGTAACCGAGTTTTTAAATATAAGTTTCTCAAGATTTAGCCTTTTTATCGCGCCCTAAATATCGACTACCTAGTAACTTCGCATCATTTTAAGCTTGAGCCCAACCTGCCCATCGTGCACCACCTTAAATGCATCACGTAACTGGTGCCTCACTAAGGAAGATAGGTTTTGCGGCATTAAGTAGTTAGTCACAGGCAGTGAATGCGTGTACTGATAGCCCTGATTAGACAAACGCATATGCGCAATAAACTCATGGGCGTCGGCAAGATTGAGTGCATCTTTGCGGTTAATGATATTTTGATCCATCAAGGCACGAATTCGCTTGGCGGTATTAACCTCTTTAATGCCAGCAGATAACGCATACACCCTTGCAATATCATTAATCAAGGCATTACCTTTATGTTTTAAATCAATCCCCTTCACTTCACTGCCATCGCGCTCTAAAACAAACTTTCTGAAGAAACCAAGCGGTGGCGCGCTCGTTAATGAGTTACCGGTCAAGCTCGCGAGAAAGATATCGTTACCTTTCGTATTATTAAGTACCGTGTCTTGCAAACCATCAAATAACGTCTTGGGACCATAAACTGAGCGCATATCAAAAAAAATACTCGCATGCATCAACGCCTTAGGCTCAGGTGTATTCACCCATCTGTTGAAGACGTGCTGCCACTTCTCGAGCGACATTCGCCACTTAGGGTTTTGCGCCATAATATCGCCAGGACAATAAATATAGCCACATTCGTCTAAGCCTTTGCATACTGCATGAGACAGAGCATCAAAATAACCTTGTGCAGCTTCATCCGGCTCATGGGCAAGCAATAAGCCATTATCTTGATCTGAACATGCCGCTTGATCTTGTCGTCCCTGCGACCCAAAAGCCAACCAACAAAAGGCCATTGGTGCCTCACCTAATATTTGTTGATTGAGCACAATCAAACGCCGCGTTAAAGCATCAGTTACCGAGGTCAACACTCGACCAATCTCCTCGGCTCTAGCATCGGCACTGATCAGGTTTTGCAGCAGTAATGGAATTTGTTTACTCACCTGAATTAAACTTTGTAGGTCTTTTTGCCGCTCAATTTCACCGATAAGCAACAGTGGTTGCGAACTTTGCCCCCGCAATATATCGGTACTGGTTACCACACCAGTTGCCACACCATGATCAACAACGGGAAGGTGATGAATATTGTGCTCACTCATCAACAGCATCGCCTCAAATACTAAAGAGTTAGACTCTATCGTCACTGGTGTGGTTGTCATCGCTTGATGCACAGGTAAGTGACCATCAAAGTTTTCCGCCAAGACCCGATTACGCAGATCTTTATCGGTTAAGATCCCGACTAATTTATGATTATCAATAACCAAAACCGACGACACACGTGAGTCCCGCATCAATCTGCTCGCCTCAGAGACTGTCGCTTTCATGTCTATCGTCAAAGGAGAGGTCGACATTAACGTAGTGACGCGACTAGTCGTCGTCAGCTCTTTAGCTTTAAACCGCCCTTGATGTCGCAGCCGTTTTGCAAAAGCTCGATTGAAAAAACGGTCAAACTCACGACTCTCTTTTCTCAAATAGTCAAACATCTGTGGAGGCAAGTGATAAACCAGACCATCTTCTAAAATCGCGACTCGGTTACTGGCTTCTTCACCCGATAGTAACGAAGGAAAACCAAAGTAGTCTCCTTCAGCTAGCCTATCGAGCAATTCACCATTTTTATCACGGACTTCAAACGCTCCACTGCGCACAATATAAAGCTGAAGGTGATTAGGATCTAACGGCACAAAAGCAGAGGCTTTACTGTAATAACCAATTGTTAAGGCATGGCAGCAGCGAGATAAGGCACCTTCATCTAACGAATCAAATGGGACTCTCTGTTGTAAAAACTGCATGATGGGCTGTAATTCGCTGGCATCCATTAAGTTATTCCCGCAAACAAACGATCATTTACTATATCGCGGTTTTCCTTATTAGCTCTATTCGACTAAAGGCCAGTGTTAGCCAATATAAAAAAGAGCGCCGAAGCGCTCTTTGTGTTTGTCTCACAATGGTCACATCAATTAGTGATCTTGTGCTTCTCCTGAGCCTTTAGGGAAACGAATTGACTCAACCATATCAACCACATCTTGTGGAACTGCTGAGGTTACTTTGCTGACGGCAAATGCCACACCAAAGTTAATCAACATGCCTAATAGACCGATACCTTCTGGTGAAACACCAAATAACCAGTTGTCAGCAGTGTTAGCACTTGGGTTAATAAACTTGAAGTAAACAATATAAGACGCTGTAAACAATAGACCCGTAACCATACCTGAGATGGCACCTTCTTTATTCACTGTCTTAGAGAAAATCCCCATAATGATTGCCGGAAACAGTGACGATGCAGCCAGACCGAAAGCAATCGCGACCACCGCAGCCACAAACCCAGGTGGATTAATACCAAAGTAACCTGCCATCACAATACCTGCAGCAGCGGCAATACGTGCATACAACAACTCCTTCTTATCCGAGATATCCGGCATAAAGTTTTTCTTCAATAAGTCATGCGATACCGATGTAGAGATAACAAGCAATAATCCCGCAGAGGTAGATAGAGCTGCCGCTAGACCACCAGCAGCCACCAGTGCAATCACCCATGCTGGTAGGTTAGCTATTTCAGGTGTTGCAAGAACCATAATATCGCGGTCAATCTTCATCTCATTTTCAGGACCATTTGAGTAATAAAGAAGGCCGTTATCATCCTTATCTTCCCACTGAATTAATCCTGTCTTTTCCCAATTCTTAATCCATTCAGGTGCGTTTTCATAAGGTGTACCCGCCATTTCAGGACCATTAATGGTTTCAATCATGTTCACACGAGAGAACGCCGCAAGCGCAGGAATAGTGGTGTACATGATAGCGATAAAGACAAGTGCCCAACCCGCAGATACACGTGCATCTTTCACTCTAGGTACAGTGAAGAAACGCACAATAACATGGGGCAGACCCGCTGTACCGAACATCAATGCGCCAGTAATAAAGAACACATCAATCATGCTCTTAGAACCTTCAGTATATTGGGAAAAGCCAAGCTCTGTGGACAATCCATCGAGTTTATCAAGCAAGAACTCACCCGTGCCATTACCAGCAGCATCGACTAATTCAGCACCAAAACCAATTTGTGGAATAACATGACCTGTCATCATCACCGAAATGAAGATAGCTGGCACCATGAAAGCAAAAATAAGTACACAGTATTGTGCAACCTGCGTATAGGTAATCCCCTTCATGCCACCTAACACAGCATAAAAGAATACCACCGCCATACCGATATAAACCCCCGTATCAACTTCAACTTCAAGGAATCTGGAGAATACAACACCTACGCCACGCATTTGTCCGGCGATATAAGTAAAGCAGATGAAGATGGCGCACACGACTGCAACCGTACGCGCGGCTTGAGAATAATAACGATCACCAATAAAGTCAGGCACAGTAAACTTACCAAACTTGCGAAGGTATGGCGCCATACAAAGCGCTAATAGAACATAGCCGCCAGTCCAACCCATGAGGTATACCGAACCGTCGTAACCGACGAATGAAACAATACCCGCGAGTGAGATAAATGACGCTGCAGACATCCAATCGGCAGCGGTAGCCATTCCGTTCATTACAGGGTGAACACCACCGCCTGCAACATAAAATTCTTTGGTTGATCCGGCTCTAGACCAGATCGCGATTCCGATGTACAGGGCAAATGTAAACCCTACAATCAGATATGTTAGTGTTTGTACGTCCATCTCATGATTCCTTATTATATGGGTTAGGCTGGGTTAGAATTAGTCTTCATGTACATCATATTTTTTGTCTAATGCGTTCGCCTTAGCGACATAGACAAAAATAAGTGCCACAAACACGTACATTGCACCCTGTTGTGCAAACCAGAACCCTAGCTTAAAGCCCATGAAATGGATCTCATTGAGCACATCTACTAATAAAATACCGCAGCCAAATGACACCGCAGCCCATATGGCCAGTAAACCAAGTACTAGACGCAAATTCTCGCGCCAATATCCCTCTGCCTTCTCATTGCTTTCAAAACTCATAGTGACTCCCATGTGCTGATTTTTATATTAAGTCATGAGTTAATCTAACAAGCACTGAGGGAACAACAATCGCGACCTTAGTCTAACGCTAACGGAAACCTTAGAGGCATAAACTCAAAAATAACTAATTAACAAGTGGTTACAAGTTTACGCCAACGTAACGCTTGAGTGTTTTTCAAGCAAAACCTTAGACCAAGGTAGTAATCGAAAATAGCCAAAAATTGTAGCGCGCCGCGAAGTTTGGCAGAACGGTTCGGGTGGTTTGGCAAAAAAGCTGTACTTCTGTTGGTCGATAAGTTTGGCAAAAGTCGAGTCACAAGCTTTGGCTTAGAGTGATTAAGATAAAAATTTAGTTTAAGCCAAGCAACTCCTCGACGAGGAAAGACGCCTAGTGTAGGGCCTATAATAGCGAGGCAGACTCCCTTGCTCGGTCTTTGATGACGGCTTATTTGATATGTGCCCGCTGGGATGCAGCTTTTACCCTGTTGGTTGTTTAACCAGGGGCATTCAGCGGTAACTGCAATAGTATTGCCACCAGCATCTTTGAGTTCGCCAAAGGTGCCGTGCGTTATCATCTTCAGCTACGCTATGCTTATCTATGTATTTTCTACACTATACGCATATGCTTTCCCTTTGTATGGGTCAACTAATGCAACAGTCAAAACTTTATCAAGCTTTGCCAATGTAGAAACTACAACTTCTATCTCTTCTATGCTGCATGCCTTACACTCAATTACAGGGTAAGGGTAGGGATTAATATTACCTGCATTAGAATATGCTGAAAAATATAGTAAACATGACATCAGAACTAGTTTTACATACTCCTTTATTTAAGCCACATCAAATGTAACCACAAAACAACGCGTGCGAACAAAAAAACATGTCTCATACCTAGTGACTGGTTACAAAACTACGTTAAACGGTCCTATTCGGGAAATGGATTTAAGAAGGACAGACTAATAATATGCGAAAGCAACTACATACTTAAATCGCAAAGAGCTCGGTAACAAATTCAGTAAAGCGGCCAAGACTGATTAGGGAAAGATTGGGCAGTAAGGCGTATGACTGACCCAATTAAACTTAAGCCACAATAGCCTTATGCCTGCCCTAGAGCTTTTTTAGTAGGATGTTTTTTGAGGACTATGAATGATGCCATTAAATAACAAAGCTCTACGGGAATAAGCAACAGATAACCGGTCAGTGTTAATAATTGGTCATTAACCATCTCAATGAACACGGCTTGAGCTAAAATTAACACTAAAAAATATAAAACGATCAGTTTACGATTGAATAAAAAAGTCACTAATCCGATAAACCACAGAAGCAGCATATAAAGTTCAATATCATTAGACCAAAAGCCATAGCTAACATAATCACCAGCCATAAATGATGGTCCCAAAGGCATTAAGACGCCATATACCGCGGTATTTCCAGCATTCGCACCAAGATTAAAACTTAAGAGAATCCAGATCCACAGTAACAACAACCGCTTCAAAAATAACTTCATGATTAACATTCACATCAAAGACAGCAGTGTTATTTACCCACTAGCAAGTACAAAACTGAAACTAGGCTCAATAAAAAGGCTAACCATTATAAATCAGTAAGATATTAATTAAGGTTAGCTTAGTCGACAGAGTTTTATACCTTGTCAACCGGTGCTACCGCACCGATAAATTGTATTTCCCCAAACGGGTCCCAAAGCTTAACCATTCCAGGCGGTAAAGATGTTTGCTCTGGCTGCGCAAAAAGATTGAGCACGTCATTGACAATTAACACTGAGGTATTGTCATAGCCACCACACCACTTTGAAACTTGAATGAGTCTGTTACAAAGCTCGCAGGCCGGTAACTTCTGATTCAAAATTTGCTTAAAGGTATTCGCTTCAATGTAATGCGCGCCATCAGACGTCAAAATGAGCCGTTTTATATTACGGTACTTTGGCAAGCCCACTAATTGTGCTTTTAATTCAGGACCAACCCCGACATATTGCAACAAGCCTTTACTTAAATGTACCCCTGCCGCATCTGCATTTTGCCCTGCAAAAGTATCATCTTTAGAATACTGTTTAATACCGTGAGCAAAATTTGCGTATATACGGCTGTCACCCACATTTATAGCTTCAAATTGGCCATGACTATCGTAAATAAAAGCCGATAAGGTCGCGCCGCCGTTACTTTGAAAGAGTGAATAAACATCGGTGTTTGCATCTTCAACAGCCTTTATTAATCGCTCAGCCAAGGAACGCTGTCGATTCCTTATACAACTGCTTATAAATGAACCGATACTTAGGCTAGCACATTGTGCACCTGAGGCCATCCCCCCCATTCCATCACATAAAATCCCAATGATGAAAGAGTGAGTAGCAGATACTTGCACTTGTACGCATGCAACTCTATCTTGATTTTCTGGCCTAATATTGCCGATATCACAACCCATTGCGATTGAAGAATCGAACAAGTCTCTAACAGCTCCTGTTGCAACTGTCCGAGATAACCATAGCTGGATGTGTTCTTTTATAGCGTCTTGTTCCATAGCAGTTTCTTTGTTGCAAGCCCGTACTTAAGTCAATGGTGTCAATATAACGTAACAACCCGCTTTATGGTATGTCCCTCAAGTAAAACGCCCAAAAACAAATCACAGTAACACATCACTGCAACGAGTCAGGGCATGTTCAACATACGCGATGAGAAAGCGGTCTAGCCGTGTTTGTTATGCCGTTAATGCTCCGTTCCCGAGTATATCCACATAGGCTCAGTTTTACCCGCGCGCACAAAACCTAAGGTTTTATAAAAATCTATAGCCTCGCCGTCTGCCGTTAGCATTTGTTGATGCAAATGACCGTATATTGATTGGAACGCTGCCATCATTTTTCGCCCAATACCTTTCCCTTGATAATCCGGATGAACCAGCATGTGAGGATAATAAACTACTAAGTGGCCATCAGATATGGCATTTGCTAAACCGACTAATTTGCCATTAAACCTAGCGGTTACTAAAGAGTGAGAGTTTGTTAATGCAGCCATCAGTTCTACGGGTTTATCAGCAGAAGACCATCCATTCGCCTTATATAAATCGATAACTTCATCTTCATTTATATTCCTGTCGAGATTAACTTCAATGTTCATTCATACTCCATCATTGCCAAACAGTATTACGCCAAACAGTACTTTTGCGGTTTGAGCGTCTTGATGTAGAGGCCTCTACATCCTTTCCTCAAACAATTTATTTTCAATAACTTATCAATTTCACGGTAAACTATCGAACATAAGACTCTAGTTTTATTTGGTTTTATCACATCCCTCACAATTTTCATAGCGGTATGTTTCGCCTCAGCTGAGCTCATTATTAACTAAAAGCGCCTCAGTACGAAGAACACTGTTCGCACGAAGAAAGGCACAGTTCAAGCCTTTAACGTGCGTGTTCTTTACCTTCATATTCTTTGTGAAAGCATCGCGCTTGGTGATGTGGTGAGATTATCCTTTGGGAAGAGGTATTAGTGATTATGGTGGCCTGTAATTTTGAGCAATATGATTTTTGAATATCAGTAATTTTGAGCGCTGTGATGTTTGAACATCTGTGATTTTGAACGCTGTGATTATTGGGGTTTGAATAACAAAAAGCCCACGGTTAAGTGAGCTTATCAATAACAAGAAGGCTATAAGGCAAAATCCGTTATGGCTTGCTGTCTTCCTCAAGTGTACTCAAGTAGCGTACCAGTTTGGCTAAATCCTCTGGTGTCTTACCCGGGTTCTTTACAAGGTACTTACCGTTAACCACAAGCGAGGGTACGCCGCGAATTTCAGCTAATTGAGCCTGAGTATCATAATTCATCAAGGCGAGCTTAGCGTCTGTCGAATTCATCGCCGCTTCAACCTCTTGTGCATTAAGCCCCTGACTTACAAAAAAGTCTCTTAACTGTTCAGGCCGTGTAAAAGCGCCCTCTTGCTCATGTATACGGGTGAAGATATTACCGTGAACTTGCTTGGTCACATTAAACTTTTGCGCTAGATAGTAAGCCTCCTGACTTAAAATCCAGCTAGTGCGACCAGCGCCAACAGGCGTTCGCTCAAATTGAACCTCTTCGCCGAGAAGATCTGCAGTCTGTTTAAAGAATGGATCTTGGCGATAACAGTGGCCGCAATTATATGAAAAGAACTCACGTACTACTGGCGTCGTCGTCTCTGGGATCCCGCCAATTTTGACGTAATCGACACCTTCTTGGTAAGGAGCAGCCGATGCACTTTGCAAAGGCAGCCATAGCATGGCGAAAATAACAAACATTCGACCAAGTGATTGTTTAAACGACTTCATATTTACCCCTAGTTTCAAATTTGGCGTTTATCTCTATTTCAAAAGCCGTTAAGGATTCTATATTAACAGCCGTTAAAGACTCTGTATCGCAACAAGTTTAAGGCTCTATATTAAAAACCGTTAAGGACTCTATATTAACAGCCGTTAAGGACTCTGTATCACAACAAGTTTAAGGCTCTATATTAAAAACCGTTAAGGACTCTATATTAACAGCCGTTAAGGAGTCTATTGAGAGTTTGAGTCGCATAGCGCTCAACGAACTTGAATGATTAATCTCTGCATTAGTGGCAACTGGTCAGCATATCCATAGGATCACTAAATTGATATTCGAAACTAAATTCTGTCATCAATCTATCACTGTTAATCGACTTACCAGTAAGCTTAGTTGCTGCGCCATCCTTTATAAATTGCGGTATCACTAAGCCTAAGTCACTGGCGGCTTTTGCGTAAAATGCTTCGCGCGTAGGATGAGTCGGTGCGCATACATTATAAATTGTATTCTCAGGTGAACTAAACAATAGCGTCGTCACGGCAACAATGCAGTCATTTAGATGAACAAGGTTCACCGCACTATTGCCACCAGCAAGTTCTGTTTTACCCGCAAGGAAACGCCCGGGATGCCGCTTAGGTCCAACCAGCCCGGCAAATCGAACAATACAGGCATTGTCTTTAGCGGCAAAGAGCGCCTCAGCTTGTAAAAGTTTTTCACTGTTCTCTGAGTGAGCTTTAGCGTCTTGCTCTGTAAGTTCGCCATCGATAGACGGATACACGCCCGTAGTACTCACAAAAATAAGCCTTTTGTAACTGTGATGATCTATGAGTTGGTTTAACTTAGCTAGCCGTGACAAATAGGCATCGGGATCTTTTCTTAACCCCGGAGGAATATTAACCACTAAACAGTCAACAGTCAGTGCCCGGGTTATCTCTGCACTTTTCTCTGCACTTTTCTCTGCACTCTGCTGTTGCAGCTGTGCATCATCTAAATCAAGCTTAAAACCATTAATGCCCTGCTCTTTTAATGCCTGCGCTTGTGCTAACTCCCGCTTACTGCCAAAAACAGTCACACCGCGTTCAACCAAAGCCTTTGCGAGCGGAAGCCCAAACCAACCACAGCCGACAATACAGACTGATTTAATCATATTTTCTGTCTCTGAATTTATAACTCTTAATACGTGTCAGTTTAAAGCACAAGCTAAGAGATAGGCTAGCTTTGTGCTAACAGATAAGGAAACTTGTTATAAGGTGCTGAAGTAAAAGCTTACTGGTGATGTTGCATCGAGTGTTTTGACCGCTGCAGATGAAAGCGCTTCAAGTTTTATTACAGCGACAATCTCTTGCTCTTCTTCGGTTAAAAATCGCAACTGACCATTTTTACCATCAATGCTACAACTCCAGACTATGGGCTTTTTAACCTGAGATGTGGTTACCATCACTTTGGCTACATCACCGCAAGACAGGGTTACTAAGGTTCCTGGCGGGTAGATCCCCAGCACTTTAACTAAAGTCGAAATTAACTTTGGGTCATGTTTATCGACACGGTTCTTAAATAGGTAACCTAGCGCCACTTGTGGCGATCTAGCCTCACCGGCCCTAAGTAAGCGCTCGAAATCATTCGCTAAACTCACCACTTGCGTTTCAATGGCGATTTGCTGCCCCTTCAGTCCATGAGGATAACCGCTACCATCAATCCATTCATGGTGATGCAAAATAATATCTAACACGGCACTTGGAAATAAACCTGACTTATTCAGCATGTCATAGCCAAACTGGGCGTGCATATTTAAGAAATTGGCTTCATGTTCTGATAGATGGCCTTTTTTGCGTCGGATCACGTCCGGTACTTTCTGCTTACCGATATCGTGAAATAGCGCTCCCATGGCAATATCGCGCAACTGTGAGTGAGTCATATCCAGTGCTTGGCCAAGGATCATAGATAAGACCGCTACCGATACACCGTGCTGGTTAACCGATATATTGTCGCCCGCATTCACCAACGTTAGGTAAGGAGTTTCCATCTCCTTTAGGTGATCCATTAGCTCTTCAACTAAGGTTGCGGCACTTCGGTAAGCGCCTTGAGGATCGGCGCCTAACTTTGAAAAAGTTGCTCTGCAATCACTCGCGCCCTTGGTAAACCTTTGTTGGCCCATTCGAATAGACTTTCTAACGAGCGCACTATACTCAGCAGCGATCTCTTCTGGGGTTGGGGCGATTTTGACTTTGACTGGTGCAGATTTTTTTGACAGCAACTCAACACCGGAAATCAGGTACACGAATGACACATTAAGCGTTTTAATTAACTCAATGTGTGCTAATTTCTCTATTTCGATACGATTGAATAGAAAAGGATGGTTCGTCCATGAAAGAGGAAGCTTAACGGTCATACCAACTTTCAACTCAGACAAAGGAATTTGCATCTCGGCAGCCTTTGACATTTAAGTCACTCCAGCATCGGCATTTAGGCCGATTTTTATTGCTAACCAATCAGAGTACATAAGCTTAAGCACTCTTTAAACCCACAGCTAATACCAAAGCCTAACGGCAATGCTGCTTTAGGTCTGAGCCAAGTCGATAATGATTATCTTACTCACTAGACTGCAGACTGGTGTCAACTTTATGACAAATAGAGCTAAATTGACACGTTAAAATTCAATATGAGGGTTTTATTCAAGTGAGTCTGGTTAAAAATACGCTGTTTGAGTATATGTTATTCCTTATTTATCTCATTTTATCGAGAATAACCACAAATTGAATATTGCATACAATATTCAACACCCCTATACTGAAACTGTTTCTTAAGATCGGTCGCCCCGAAGATGATGTTTAAGAAGCAATACTGTCAATTGTCCTTTAACTTGCTAAGTCATAGTCGCAGTTTGATTATTATTTATCTTTAAAGGTTTTTTATTGTAACTCTTTGGATCATATGTACAGAGTGACTCTCTGAATCAAGATTCTTTAGACGCTGCTTGCAGCGTCTTTTTTTTTATTCTTTTTCCTTGCTATCATTTTCTTTCCAGTCACTAAAGTACAGCTTCAAACGCTTTGACTTATATAGATATAAACCACTCCAGAATAAGAACAATGCATCTAGCCCTATACTCCAGCTGTACACATAGTATGTATGCAACACACGCTGGATAAGTAAGCCACCATCAATAAATAGCAGCAATACCAGCATCCACTTCATATATGGAAAAACAGGTCGTACCCAGTTAGGCGCACGTTTTCTTTCTGCTATCACGGCGCCATAAACAATGAGGGCTCCTGCACCTGCGGCTAAAGCCAGCAAGAAGTCACTTTTGTGCGGGTAAAATAATTCAACTAAGGCAGCTCTATCGCTGGCTTGAGTCAGTGATGCGATAAACACACACCAACCACGGGCAATAAACACCAGTAACAGATAGAGCATGATTGGCGGTTTTACATGTCCTTTATCATCGAGCCATGTGATATTACTAAAATTCAAACCATTTCCTTTGATTGATGACTCAAGACGACAAGTCAGTGCTTAAGCTAAACCTACTGTTAGATGTGGTGGCAATTAAATGATTTTCAAGCTTTATACCAATTACATTAGGTATTTAATCAATTCAGAAGCGCTTGAGCTTTTCAATTCAAGACGCATCGATGACAGAATGGTTATTCCCTAGTGAGTCAATGCAAAACAGAAGTGGAACACTTGAGCGTTTCCCACTGGCTGGTGATATTTAAAACATGGCAAAGCACTGCATGCTACGCCCGAAACTCTTCATATACGATTACATATATTTAGGAGGTAGAGCGAAGCAGGAGCCCAGAGCCGAGAATAACGATTCGCATCAAATTCCCAACTTGCCCTCAGCCCTTTGAATTCACGCTGAATGAACAGTTCCTTAATGCAATTGGTATTAACAGATAATAAAAAAGCTCCTAGCCAAAGCAGCATAGGAGCGTTTAAATTAATCCAACTCACGTGTTAAATTTATCTCTCTTTTAGAGCAAATCGACCTTAAGCCAAAATAGCAATCAAGGCTTCTTCATCGATAACTTTAACCCCTAGCTCTTGCGCCTTAGTCAGTTTTGACCCTGCCGCGGCACCCGCGACTAAACAATCGGTATTTTTCGATACACTCCCAGCTACCTTAGCACCTAGTGCCTGTAGCTTTGCTTTAGCATCATTGCGGTTTAATTGAGTTAACGTTCCCGTTAATACCCACGTTTGGCCTTTAAGTGATAGATCTTCTTCTGCCACTTCTTCTATTGCAGGCCAATGTACGCCAGCTTCAATCAGCTTATCAATAACGTCAAGATTATGAGGCTGGGCAAAAAAGTGAGCAAGATGGGCCGCCACAATCGTGCCAACATCATCGACCCTAATGAAGGCTTCTTCATTCGCCGACTTAAGTGCATCAAGGGTTTTAAAATAGGCAGCCAAGTTTGCGGCTGTCGCCTCACCCACTTCGCGTATTCCTAATGCATAGAGGAAACGGGCAAAAGTGGTTTGTTTAGCGACATCGATAGCGGCAACAAGTTTAGTCGCAGACTTCATGCCCATGCGCTCTAACATCGTCATGGCAGAGGCGGTCAACTTAAATAGATCGGCAGGGCTTGCAACTAACTCTTTATCAATGAGTTGCTCAACAACTTTATCGCCCATACCATCGATATCTAACGCCTTACGTGATGCAAAATGTTTAATCGCTTCTTTGCGCTGCGCTTCACAAAAGAGTCCACCGGTGCAACGTGCAACCGCTTCACCTTCGACTCGCTCAACTTCGCTGCCACAAACTGGACAATGCGCAGGGAAACAGATCTCTTTGGCATCATCAGGACGCTTTTCAGCCACAACGGCAACAATTTGCGGGATCACGTCACCCGCGCGGCGGATGATGATGGTATCACCGATTTTTACGCCAAGTCGGGCAATTTCATCGGCGTTATGTAAGGTTGCATTTGATACGGTTACGCCACCGACAAACACCGGCTTTAAACGAGCAACCGGCGTGACTGCACCAGTACGCCCCACCTGAAAGTCGACGCCCTCTAATAGGGTCATCTCTTCTTGTGCAGGGAACTTAAATGCTGTTGCCCAGCGCGGTGCTTTAGCTACATAACCTAAACTTAATTGGTGAGCAATTTGGTTAACCTTGATCACCACACCGTCAATTTCGAACTCTAGGCTGCTACGGCGCAGTTGAATATCATTATAATATTCCATCACCTGTGCCACAGACTCGCACACTTTAACTTCTTGGCTAACGGGCACGCCCCATGAGCGCAATTGTTCAAGCTGACCATAATGACTGTCGGCAAGTTCCCAAGAATCAGGCTCCACCACACCTAACGCATAAGCATAAAAGCCTAGAGCGCGGCTCGCGGTGATCTTACTGTCTAACTGGCGCAAACTACCCGCTGCTGCGTTACGTGGGTTAACGAACAATTTCTCACCTTTAGCACGAGCACGTTCATTAAGTGCATCAAATGCCTTGTGCGGCATAATCACCTCACCACGCACTTCAAGTAGCGGCGGAAAGTTAGCGCCACGTAAACGCAATGGGATAGATTTAATTGTGCGCACGTTTTCAGTGATATTCTCGCCAGTCTGGCCGTCACCGCGAGTAGCCGCTCGCTCAAACACACCATCACGGTAAATAATGCTCACTGCAAGACCATCTAGCTTAGGTTCACAACAGTAGCTTAAGCTGCCGGTTTTATCGGTTATACGTTGATTAAACGCAGTAAATTCTTGTTCATCAAATACGTTATCTAGACTGAGCATAGGTTTTAAATGTTTAATTTGCTCAAACTTAGCCAAAGCCTCGCCGCCAACCCTTTGTGTCGGCGAATCAGCTAAACAAAATTGTGGATGCTCATTCTCTAGCGCTTTCAGTCTGTTCAATAAGCGATCGTACTCAGCATCGGGGATCGAGGGGCTGTCATCAACATAGTAGCGATAGTTGTGTTGATTAAGTTCAGCGGTAAGCTGAGCAATTTCAGTTTGAATAGCGTGCATCTTAATGTCCAAATAATAACAAAGGCCGCTGATGCGGCCTTTCAAATATGTATATGTGTTAAAAGCCTAGGCTTGGGATCTGATTTGCCCTGTTCCTCAAAACTTCGCTTTTATGGTTATGCTCAATTTGCGCTTAGGCCTGCGCTCTGATCCGCTGGATATAGTTTTGCTTAGTACTCTCTAACCACTCATCACGGCCACCGTCGAGCACCACACCACCTAAATCATCGGCAATTTGGTGAGCCGAGTTCAGCATAATAGAGAAATTCATTAACGCATCGCCATAACAAGGTAGCGTCATAAACAGCACTACACCTTGCGTGCTAAATTGCTCCATATTATCCGGGTCAAATACGCCAGGCTTAACCATATTCGCCATCGAAAACAGTACCTTTCCAGTACCAGCATTATCTTCATGACGATGGAAAATATTCATATCACCGAACTTGAAGTTAAGTGTTAGCAAACATGGCAATAACTCTGCGCCACTAAGCTCTTCGCCCTCTTTAGCCACAACATGTAAGACCAGCACATCTTGTGGTTCACCTAGCTCATCTGTAGCGGCTTGCTTTGGCTCTTCTACGGTTGCGGGCTCTTGTGCTGCCGGCTTTAAAGGCGCTGGTTGAGGTTCAACGGCAGCAGCAGATAAAGGCTCTTCACTTGCAAACAAAGACTCTTGCACTGGCATTTCATCACTAAAAGCCGGATTTTCTGCCGATAGAGACGGTTCTACACGAGCCTTATTCATTTTAGCCGCAGGAGCCTGGCTTAACTCAAACGCTTCTTCAACCGGCTCTGTGAACAGCGGCTCTTGCTCGTTAACATCGCTCGTTGCCGTGTCTACTGACGTTGGCTTGACCACTCTAACTTCACCAATCCCATCGTTATCAAAACCTTCGGCATCGCGACGCTCACGGTTGATATCCGCCATGGGGCTTTGCTTGTATCCCTTAGGTTGCTGTTTTCTAATGGACCAAAAGCCGTGCACAAGTACGGCGATAATGGCTATCGCACCTATAAGAAGCAATACCAGCTGCAAATTTTCCATTGATTACCCTGTATTTCTTATGTTTATCCTGCGTCGGCTAATGCCACCGCTTCATCGATATCAACAGCCACGATGCGCGAAACACCGGGCTCATGCATAGTCACACCGATAAGTTGATCGGCCAATTCCATGGTGATCTTGTTGTGACTAATATATATAAATTGTACGCTTTGGGACATCTCTTTCACCAAACGACAAAAACGTTCGACATTGGCGTCATCCAAAGGTGCATCAACCTCATCCAACATACAAAATGGTGCTGGATTCAATCTAAAAATAGCAAAAACTAATGATAAAGCGGTTAACGCTTTTTCTCCACCAGAAAGAAGGTGAATAGTACTATTCTTCTTACCCGGTGGCCTAGCCATAATGGTCACGCCAGTTTCTAATAGGTCATCGTCGGTTAACGCTAAATATGCGCTTCCGCCACCGAAGACCTTAGGAAACAAGATCCCTAAGTCAGTATTCACTTTATCAAAAGTATCTTTAAAACGACTCTTGGTCTCTTTATCAATCTTACGAATCGCTTCTTCTAAACTGGTTAGCGCGGCATTAAGGTCACCATCTTGACTGTCTAAATACAACTTACGTTGATTTTGCTGATCGTACTCTTCAATAGCCGCTAAGTTGATAGCCCCTAAATGTGCTATCTGTGCCCGTAGTCGTTCTAGCTCTTTTTGACGCCACAACATGGTCTTCTTATCGTCTAATGTAGATAATATTAGTTCAACATCAACGTTTTGTTCATTTAACAATCGCTGCTGACTGTCAATTTGACCTTTTATACCTTCACGACGTAACTTTAACGTGCTGGAGGATTGAGTCAAGTCTTCTAACTTTGCAAGCTGTTGTTTTTTATTCGTTCCTGCACTATCGCACAGTTCTTGTAACTCAGCCTGCTGCTGTCTTAAAACCGTTAACGCCTCTTGCTTAATTTGTTGCGCTTGCAGAGCCTGCTCTAATTGTTCTTTAAGGGATTGTGACTGTCCCTCTTCAAGCTCGTTGTCTTTAGCCTCTAATTGCTTATGTAGTTGCAACTCATTTTGTTCAAGCTCTAGCAAACGCTGTTGGTGTTGATTTACTTGCTGTTCAATGAGCACTAACTGAGTGTGTAAGCTCTGCTCACTCATTGAGGTTTGCGTCACTTTGGCTTCTAACTGCTGCCGTAGTGGTTTTAGCTGTGCAACTTTTTCAACCGCTTGTGCTTTTTGCTGCTGACCATGGGTTTTAGCCCGCAGCGTCTGTTCCAGTGTCTCGTTCAGTAACTGATGTTGCAGCTTACGCTGCTCAGCGCTGAGTTCAAAGGCCTGTAACTCTTGCTTAGCTTCAACTAATTCTTGCTCAATTTTTGCGAGTCTAGAAGCGATATCCGTTATCGATTGCTGCTGCGAACGCAGTTGTGAACTTAAACTGGCAAGCTCTATCTGCTTAGTTTGAATCCACTGCTGTTTTTGCTGAGCTTGGCTAACAAGCGGCGCCAGCAATAACTTTATCTCGGCGAGATTTTCGCTTAATCTTGCTAAGCTCGCTTGGCTATTAGCCACACTTTGCTGCAAGGCAATTTGTTCATTTTTAAGCTCGACAATCGAGCCTGCTGCCTGGGTTTTCTCAATGATAAAATCGACACCGATAAGATAACCGTCGGCGGTCGCAATTAACTCGTCATCCTTGAGTGCACTTCGTTGCAATATGGCGTGGTTTTTTGTCTCAACCCAGGTGACATGTTTTAACCAGGGAGCTAGGTTTACCGGCGCCTTGATGGCCGCAAGTTGTGTGCTTCCAGCTTCAAAACCAAACTGCGCTTGATTAGTATCTTTATCTTGGTCATCACCTAGACTATTACGTTGCGAGTCGTCTTGGGGTAACACTGGTGCACTCAATATCCCTGACAATAAAATATCAACGGCGCTTTCCCAGCCGGGAGTAACATCGATCACTTGCCATAGCTCTTGGCTATCACCGTCCTTATCGGCTGGTAATAACTGAGACACGACCGATAGCCGCCCTTGCTCATCTGCAAGTTTGACTTTCAGAGCGTCCTGTTCGGCGAGCAAGGTTTGTTCAGTTTGTTGTTTGACTTCCAGCTGGAAATTGAGTTCATCGACAATTTCTTGTTCTTGCTCAATAACGCCACTAAGCTCACTCACCTGCTCAGTGATATCTTGCGACGTCAACAGTTCAAGCTCTGCTGCCGTTTGCAGTGTTTGCTCTTCTAGTCTCGCGACCCGTTGATGTTTATTAGCAATATCCGTTTCAGCATGGCTGAGCTGATTACGATTCATCTCAAAGGCAAGGTTTGCCTGAGTATGAGCCTCATTTAAATGAGTTAATTGCTCGCTCAGATAGTCAAGCTGCTCAACTAAGGTAGAAAGCTCGGCATCATGTTCTGCCAATTGCTGTCGCAATAGACTGGCTTCGGGCAAAGCACTGGTTTGCTGCTCAGTTAGCAGAGTTTGTTTTGCTTCATCGTCGGCTAAACGGGCACGGTAAGTGAGCATCTGCGCCGAAAGCTCTTGTAGTCGTAGACTCAGGCTTTCATCCTGTTGCTCACGGTGCTTGAGAGACTGCTCTAACTTCGCGATGTGCGTTTTGGTCAAATAAAAGTCTTCGACCTGATGTGCTTCTTTAGTATCAAGCTCGCTTAGCGTTAAATTGAGCTCTGTTAATCTCAGCTCTATGGTCTGATTTTCAGCCAAAAACTGTGCTTGCTGCACCCCTAACTTACCCAGTTGCTCATCAATTTTTGCGGTTTGCTGCAACAACTCATGATAGCGTGATACCGATAATTCGGCATCGCATTTGCGCTCAGCTTGCTTTAGCTCACGATACTTTTTAGCGGTTTCAGCCTGTTCGGCCAATTTATCTAACTGTTTAGCTAATTCAGAGCGAATATCACCGAGCCTCGCCAAGTTCTCTCGGGTGTGACGAATGCGATTCTCAGTTTCTCGACGACGTTCTTTATAACGAGAGATCCCCGCCGCTTCTTCAATGAAAACCCTTAGGTCTTGAGGCTTGGACTCAATGAGCCGTGAAATAGTGCCCTGCTCAATAATGGCGTAACTTCGGGGCCCAAGACCTGTGCCCATAAAAAGATCGGTAATATCTTTACGGCGGCACTTTTGGTTATTGAGAAAATAGCTAGAATCACCGTCTCGGCTCACTTGGCGTTTAACGGCAATTTCTTGATAACTGGAATACTGGCCAACTAGGCGCCCATCTTGATTGTCAAATAGCAATTCCACGCTGGCAACTGACACGGGGCGTCTTGCGGTAGAGCCATTAAAAATAACGTCTGCCATAGAGTCGCCACGCAGATGTTTGGCAGAACTTTCACCCAATACCCAACGCACCGCATCAATCACATTGGATTTGCCGCAGCCGTTCGGGCCAATAATGGCGCTTAGTGGACTCAGTAGAGGTATTTTGGTTGGATCGACAAATGACTTGAATCCGGCAAGTTTAATCTGTTTAAGTCTCATGGTGCCGTTTTGTCATTTCCTCGCTAACATGTTAGCGATTAAGTTCGACGCCTAGCATTGGATAGCTAGCAATCGCATTTATATGGAGTGTAACTTTACCAAAGCTCACTGCATTTTGTAACGCTTTTTATTGATGATTAAGCGCTTTTAACTTGTGATTAAATACCGACTGACTCACAATCGTACGAATATGCATTCTTAACAACGTAATACTTCTATGAATAAAACCAATCAAGTACAAAAAAAAAGCGGTGTTAATTATTTTCTCGATGGCTTTCGTCTAATCAAGCAGCCTGGCCTTAGAAGATTTGTCTTTATTCCACTTTCAATCAATTTATTGTTATTTGGTAGTCTAGTCTATTTTGCCATTGGTCAATTAGAGAGTGTGTTTGCCTGGCTTTCAGGTCAACTTCCCGACTATTTAAGCTGGCTAAACTTTATCTTGTGGCCATTAGCCGTACTAACTTTATTAGTCGTACTGTCGTTTATTTTTAGCTCGGTTATGAACTGGCTTGCCGCCCCTTTTAATGGTTTATTAGCCGAAAAGGTAGAGCAGCAACTTACGGGTAAGCCTCTTAACACCGGTGGCGGTATCGATCTGATTAAAGATCTGCCGCGGATCATGGGCCGAGAGTGGATAAAGCTTAAATATTATCTCCCTAGAGCCATCGTATTCTTACTGCTATTTTGGATCCCTTTTGTAGGGCAAACCGTTGCGCCTATTTTGTGGTTCCTGTTTAGTGCCTGGATGATGGCAATTCAGTATTGTGATTATCCATTTGATAACCATAAAGTGCCGTTTCAGGACATGAAGTTTGCGCTCAATCAGACCAAGGGCAGCAGCTTTAGTTTTGGCGCCGCAGTCACCCTGTTCTCGATGATCCCCATTTTAAACTTTGTGGTCATGCCCGTTGCAATTTGTGGCGCGACGGCCATGTGGGTCGATAAGTATCGCACCGCCTATAAAAACGATGCTATTGCCCCTGAATAACCTAAAAACCATACTTTGAGAAAAAGCAGCCATCGGGCTGCTTTTTCATGGTTGCAATCAAGCTTAAAAGCTAGCTTTGCGCGATACAAACTAGGTTACGTCCAGCACTTTTAGCTTCATACAAACTCGTATCAGCGCGGTTTAGCAACTCATCTACGGTTTCGTTGGCGGTAAACTCTGTTACACCGGTACTGACCGTAATATTTAACGTCCCTTTTGAGGTTTCTATCGGTGTGACCTCAAGTTGCATACGGAATCTGTCGAGCAAGGCATACGCTTTCTCTACATTAAGGCCTTTAAATCCCACCACAAACTCTTCACCACCAATTCGTGCAACCGTAAAATGCTGTGAAAATGACTGCTTCAATCGTGCAGAAAACTCGATTAACACCTCATCACCAACATCATGACCATAGGTATCGTTCACCTTTTTAAAAAAGTCGATATCCAGTAATGCCAACGCTAAAGAACCTTGTTTTTGAGCAATCAAAGTTAACTTTTCTTGATAAAAATTAAAGAAATAGCGACGATTAAACACGTTGGTAAGGTAATCGAGATTCGCCTGTTCCCACAGTTTTGTGACCATGTCTAACGAGTCCAGTGTTGTTAACACCCGGCAATGAAACTCTTCATGCACAAACGGCTTTTGCAGGAAGTCATTCGCACCATTTTTAATAAAGCGTGCTGATAAGCTTTCATCACTGTCGCTAGATAGGCCGATAATGGCGAGTTCTTCGCGGCTCAGTCGCTCCCGCACCTTAATAATCAACCCAAAACCATCCAGCCTTGGCATATTATAATCAGTGATGAGTAAAGTAATGTCGGGGTTATCATTAAGGGTTTCTAGTGCTGCAATTCCGTCGTCAGCTTCAATAACCTGAAATAGATGCTGCTCCAACAGGCTACGAATAAACTTACGGCTAACAACCGAGTCATCGGCAACCAGCACTTTGACACTTTGATTACGGCTTAAACGTTTCACCAGCTTAGCGGTATATTCATAGCTAAAGCGGTTTTCCTTAAATACATAATCCACAATGCCGAGCTGCAATAGTCGAGCGCGCTGCTCGGCGTCCCAGCTACCGGTTAATACAATGCAAGGGATCTGTTTTGCCAACACAAACTTCACTATCTCACCTTCTTGTGCATCAGGAAGGTTTAAGTCTGTGATCGCCACAAAGTACTCATTTTGTGCCAACAGCTCTTTAGCGCTGGCCATATCCGGGGCGACATCGACCTCACAACATAACTCTTGAGTCAGTAAGTGCCGCATTACCCGAGAAACTACTTGGCTATCTTCAACCACTAATATCCGCAAACTTGCTCTCCTTCTTCCCATACTCCTTGTTATGTGCAGTTAACGAGCTTCTTAACCGACTCTACATTAATCAATATTTTTGACTGATGTGTTAACTGTACATAATAAAATGGGAGATTTACGCTGTCGCATAATGCATCTACGCGCTTCTTATGGCGGCAAGCTTAACGAATGTTGGTAAAAAACGGTATCCTTATGTCAAATGTTTGCACCATTTTCGATATCAGAGTTAACAAACTTGTTATCAATAGATGCATGTTCCAGTGCCACTTCATGCTTTGTTTTACGCACATCGATAACCACAGTTGCCGAGATTTTATCTTGAATCGCTTGTCTATTAGCATCCCAGTAAATTTGGAAAAAACCCAATAAACCAGTGGTAAAGCCAGCTGCGTAGCCACCATAACGACCAAATGCATCCCAGAGTGAAATTTTAGTGCCATCGAGCTGAATAACACGAATACCAAATAGTTTTTTACCTAAAGTTTGACCATCAAACCAGGCAGTGAACACTGTAAAATAAAAAGCTGCCCAACCAAAGCCTAGACCCAGATCGTTTAACAGGCCTTTTATCCATGCCAGTGGACTGGTTGTCGAGTCCTCATCTTCAATGACTGTTGACTCAGGAAAACCAGCTCCAATCTCAAGATCTAAGTCTTTGGCTGCTTTAATAATGGTATCTTTATTTATGGCGGGATTGGTACTCATCGCAGTATTTGAATTGATGTTTAAATCATTAACGCCTACATCATCAACACCTAAGCCATTAGCATCTGAGTGATTAACGTCTAGCTTATTGACGGCAGCGTCATGTAAGTCTGAGTCATTAAGATCTGAATCATTAACGTGCGGCGCAACTTGTTCAAGCCCCTGCTGTCGATAAAGCGGTTGCTTCTCAATACTCGAAAGCGGTAACCCTGCGACTAAGTCATTGATGATTTCTGTCTGCTTTGCGGCTGGTAAACTTGATTGAGATAATGCCTGCTCCACTTCGGCCAGCTTCGATTGTGCACAGGCTAAATCCTCACATTGACTCGCCACAAAAACGGCCGGGATGTAGCCTATCATTTCAGTCAAAGTTGCTAAGTCTGCGTCACTATTTTCTGGCTGCAGTTGGTGACGATTGCTGGTTAGGTCACTGCCTTGTTCAGATAAGTCAGCCGTGACATCGCCATAGTAGCCCACTAGTGCCGAGACCAACGCAAGCAACATCAGTAGGTATAAGCCCCACTTAAACACTCTGCCCACGGTTTTACTCTGTTTTTGGATAATTAACGTACCCAGTACCAGTACAACAAAAATCCAGCCTGCGCTTTCGGCTAATACAGCTACCAACAGTCCATCGACCATCATAGCTAAGCCTCGCTTAACCGGACTTGCTAATGGCAAGTAAAGAATATTGGGCGCCACATCAAAGGCAAATGGTGTTACCCAGGTCTTAGGATCATCCTGCTTAGTTATTTTCTGTTGGTTCATCAAAACCCTCATCACCTTTTACAATAGGCATATAAACCGTTAATTTTATTGAATGTAATCGACTTGACTTACACAACATTAACATAATATTTTTTGTTTAAACCTGACGTTTATGTATAACAGCAAACGCTTTAATAACTAAAAAGCATAATGAAGAACAAACTATCACTTCTATTGCTGTGAAAGCCTATTATGATTTAGCTGTGCATATAAAGGAGCAAGCAATCCATGAGCAAAATTTTTGAAGATAATTCACAAACAATTGGTAACACCCCTCTTGTCCGTCTAAATCGTGTGAGCAATGGTAGAGTGCTTGCTAAAGTAGAAGCGCGTAACCCAAGTTTCAGTGTTAAGTGCCGTATCGGTGCCAATATGATTTGGGATGCAGAGAAAAAAGGTCAGCTGACTCAAGAGCAAGAGCTTATTGAGCCAACGTCAGGCAATACTGGTATCGCTCTAGCATATGTTGCTGCCGCTCGCGGATACAAATTGACTTTAACTATGCCAAACACCATGAGTTTAGAGCGTAGAAAATTACTTAAAGCACTTGGCGCTAACCTTGTTTTGACTGAAGGCGCTAAGGGCATGAAGGGCGCTATTGATAAAGCGGAAGAGATCCGTCAATCAGATCCTGAAAAGTATGTCCTATTACAGCAGTTTAATAACCCTGCTAACCCAGAAATTCACGAAAAAACGACTGGACCAGAAATTTGGAATGACACCGACGGTGAAGTCGATGTTGTTGTTGCGGGTGTCGGTACGGGCGGTACAATTACCGGCGTGAGCCGCTATATTAAAAACACTCAAGGTAAGGCGATTACATCGGTTGCTGTTGAGCCTGTTGACTCACCCGTTATCGCACAAACTTTAGCTGGCCAAACGGTACAACCTGGACCTCACAAGATCCAAGGTATTGGCGCTGGCTTCATCCCTGGAAACTTAGATCTAACCCTTATTGATCGCGTTGAAGCGGTAACCAATGAAGAGTCTATTGAAATGGCTCAACGTTTGATGAAAGAGGAAGGGATCTTAGTGGGTATTTCTTCGGGCGCAGCTGTAGTAGCCGCTAACCGTATCGCTGCATTACCTGAATTTGAAGGCAAGAATATCATAGTTATTCTACCTTCAGCAGCAGAGCGTTACTTATCATCAGCCCTGTTCCAAGGCCAGTTTAGCGACGCTGAAAACGTACAGTAAACTGTAGCCAATTGCCAAGAAACCCAAGCATTAGCTTGGGTTTTTTATTGCTTTGACTGTAATCGCTTTAACTATGTGGTTCACACTCGAGCGAATAATTTCCAACATCTCTTTTTCGTCGATACTGCCGCGAATAAGATATTGATATTCTAGCAACTTAATAATCGCTAATATTTGATATGCATCCGCATGAGCGGTACAAGAACCCATAGTGCTAAAAAATGTCTTAATGCTGGTCTGAAACGTCTCATCTAATAAGCTGATGGCCAAAGCAAGCTGAGGATTACGCAATGCTTCTTCATGGAATGCAAGCTCAAGTATTCTATCGTCTCGATGTGATAACTGCTCTTTTATATGCTCGCCAATGAATTGGCTTAAATGATCAATAATAAATGCTTTGACCTGTTGCTCATCAGCCCTTTGCTGCTCCAATATGACACTTTCTACCAACGCGTAACTATTTTGTTCTAATGCCTTATTCATCCACAAGGTTTTTTCAGCAAAATAGGTTAACGAATCACTGATCAGATCTTTAATGTCATCGAAATAATAGGTGGTTGAAGAGAGCGGTACATTAGCCTCACTGGCCACTGCGCGATGACGAACACCACGGATCCCCTCTTTGACGATTAACCGTAAGGTGGCTTCTAAAATTTCTATACGCCGAGCTTGGCCATCACTGCGGCTTGATTGTCGACCGACATAGGTCAGAGGTACGAGCATATCAACTTCCTTCAGACTAAAAATACGCAGGGTTCACCATTAATCTCGCTTCATACCTTGTGAGGCACACAGGTAAGCGTCTGAAGTCAGATCAACTTCAAACAATAAACAAACTGTAACATGTAAAATTTGGCTCCACTAATACTCTAGAAGCTTAACTTGGTTTAACTTATGTCTTTTTATCGCTCCCCCCTTTCTATTAGTGCTTTTGATGCAAAGTTTGAAGCACAAAAAATTGCTTTTGCACCAATTAGCTTTCAAGTAGCACGCTGTCTTCTAAAATTTAACCTTTTACAATTCATCTCCGAAAGCGGCGATAAAGGCTGCTGCGTAAATAGCTTGGCACAGCAATCTGAGTTATCAGCGTATGCTGTGGGAGTATTGGTCGATATGGGACTCAGTATGGGTCTGCTCTATTTAAATGAAGACGCTTATGTATTAGATAAAATTGGCCATTTTTTGCTGCATGATGATATGGCAAAAACCAACTTAAACTTTACCCATGATGTGTGCTATCAAGGTTTATTTGAACTAGAAGCGTCGTTAAAAGAAGGTAAGCCTAAAGGATTAAGCTCCCTTGGCGACTGGCCAACGATTTACCCAGGTTTGAGTCAACTTCCCGATGAGATAAAAAAAAGCTGGTTTGAGTTTGATCACTACTACTCAGATCATGCGTTTGAATCGCTGCTTCCTTTAATTTTTCAAGCTAAACCCAAACATATTGTCGATGTGGGCGGTAATACTGGAAAATGGGCATTGGCCTGCACAGGCTATGACAGCCAGGTCCAGATCACCATTATGGATCTGCCCGGTCAATTACAGGTCGCAATGGAAAACGCAGTGAATGCCGGAGTATCTGACCGAGTTAATGCCTATGTCACCGATCTGCTCGATGAAAATAAACCCTTTTGTGAAAAGGGTGATCTTTATTGGATGAGCCAATTCTTAGATTGTTTCTCCGAAGCTGAAATCCTGAGTATTTTAAAACGTGCTGCATCGGTCATGCAGCCAGGCAGTGAACTTTGTATCTTAGAAACCTTCTGGGATCGTCAGCCCTTTGAGGCCGGTGCTTATTGCGTCAACGCAACCTCTTTATACTTTACCGCCATCGCCAACGGCAACAGCCGCATGTATCACAGTAAAACCTTACTTAAGCTAATCAGCCAAGCAGGGCTATTTGTTGATGAAGATATTGACAACATTGGTCTAGGCCACACCTTACTCCGTTGTAAGCTCAAGCCTTAATCACCTAATAAAACCATCAGTCAAAATCAAGAACCAAGAATCGGGCCAACTTAATCAATAAAATTGAAGTTAAGATTAATTTAGTTTCAATTTTAATTACCAAGTAACGGTTCTAAAATAAGCTTATAAGATTGATTCCAGGATAATACTATGGCCACATCACACACAAAATTAAGACACCGAGTATCACGTTTACCTAGCCCTATGGCAGGCCTTGCACTGGCTATTGGTAGCTTAGGTTGGGCATGGGAAAGTATGATGCCGAGTTTTGGTGGTCAGGCTCAATTAGCTGGCGCTTCAATCGCGAGTGTTATGTTATTGATGTTAGTCGCCAAATTCGTGCTTCACCCCAAAGTGCTGATGCAAGAATTAACTCATCCTGTCGTGGGTAGTGTCATCCCTACTTTTGCGATGGGACTCATGGTGGTTTCAGCTGCCATCGGGCACTTTAATCACAGTATTGCTGTAGTAATATGGTTATTAGCGATTGGCATTCATATGGTATTTTTAACCTTATTCGTCTATTACCGTGCCATCGATTTTAAACTCGACCATATGGTACCAAGTTGGTTTGTGCCACCTATCGGTATTATTGTTGCCGCAGTCTCTTTTCCTCATGGTGCTGAAATGCAGTATCAATGGTTAGCAGATGCAATTCTTACCTTTGGCATGCTGAGCTATCTAGTGATGCTGCCTATCATGCTCTATCGTTTGATCTTCTGTGAACCCATTGCTGAAGCCGCTAAACCTACCATCGCAATTTTAGCTGCACCCGCTAGCCTTTCTTTGGCTGGTTACTTAACAATTTCAGCTCAACCTTCATTGATTATAGTGGGTGTATTACTCACGCTTGCATTGCTAATGACCAGCGTAATTTATTTGGCTTTCTTTCACTTACTCCGATTGCCTTTCTCACCAGGTTACGCCGCATTCACCTTTCCTATGGTTATTGGTGCTACAGCTTTATTTAAAACCGTTAACTGGGTCGTTGCAACATACGGTAGCAGTGCGCTCTCTTTTGACTTACTCATCGCTGCAAAATTTGAGCTTATCGTTGCAACGCTCGTTGTTACCTATGTTGCGATAAAATACTTAATCCATTATAAGACAAGCATTCTTGGTCGAGTTACAGCTTAAAAAATGATGTTAATTACGCCACTTAGGTGTTCCTCATTTAGCCTTTAAAACCGGTAAACTAAATGTAACATTTACCATCAACACCTACTCCCCGAAACCCTAAGTGTGACCACCCTCACACTTAGGGTTTTTTATATAGGACGCTACACTAACGCGTATACAGCTTAACACTCAGCAAAAACACACCAACATCAGTAACAGTAAGCGCCACAAGTAAAAACAAAATGATCACACCAAGTAAACCTTCACAACAAAATAGACAACAGCAACACCAACTTAGTTACACGAAAAACACCGAAGCCACAACACAGTTACGAGCATGTTACTCACTCGTAAATTAACGTAAAGACTTGCGCACACAACACCTGTAAATAGCATGTTGCCCCAGTTATTTAGTTGTGCTTACATCCACTCTCGGGACCTCTTTTTAAATACATTTGCAACATCTTAAGAAGCAGAACCTAAACAAAACATATAACTATTATAAGTTCCAAGGGAGTAAACAATATGAAGCGTAACTCAAGATTGGCCAAAGCGATCCGCTTTGCGTTAGCAACAGGTGCAGCGGCTGCTGCACTAAGCTCGCCAGTAGTACTTGCAGCAACTGATGATGAAAATGTAGAACGCATCCAGGTGACGGGTTCTCGTATTCAGCGTAGCGATATGGAAACAGCAACACCTGTTACAGTGTTAAGTGCTGATGAAATGGCTAATCAGGGCTTCACTAGCATTCAAGATGCCTTAGAAAGCTTAACCTCATCTACAGGTGCTATGACGACGCAATCAGTTCATGGCTTCACACCTGCCGCTTCTTCTATTAGCCTTCGCGGCGCAGGTGCAAACCGTACATTGACACTGATCAATGGCAAAAGATTAAACCAATATCCAAAGCCCGCTGGCGGTACTGATAATTTCGTTGATACAGCAAACCTGCCGATGGAAGCAGTTCAACGCATTGAGATCTTGCAGTCAGGCGGTTCAGCTATTTATGGTGCCGATGCCGTTGGTGGTGTCATCAATATCATCTTGAAAAAAGATTTCGAAGGTGTTGCGGTTAAATATCGTCACGGCGATACAACAAATGGTGGCGGAGGCAACGATCGCGTTGCACTATCGATAGGTGCTTCTTCTGACAAAGGTAACGTTTCAAGCTTTATCGAATTTACAGACAATGAGTCACTAAAAGCAACAGATAGAGAAAACTTCGGTTTACATACTGACAAAGTCCCTCACAGTGACTTTTCAAGCTACAGTTCATACGGTGCCAGAATCGCAGGTGTAGCTGTAGATGGTGTGACACCAACGGGTCAACGCGTACTGACCCCTGCCGAATGTGAAGCTGGTGGTTTCCTATGGACTGGTAGCACTTGTGGATTCGACCGTTCTCAATGGCGTGACTTACAACCAGAAAGCACACGCTTTATCAGCTCAACCATCTTTAACTATGAACTTGCTGAAGATGTGACTTTTGTGGGTCGTTTAGATTTTGCAGAAGCTAAATCTGTTACTAATATCGAACCTTCTGCAATCGATGACTACGATATTGCTGTTGATGGCGATCAATTAACGGTTAGCTATGGCCAAGTTGGCGCAGATAACTACCTCAGCAAGGTCTTTGATGATAAGTCAACCGCACTAAACGGTGACTTTGCCAATGCTGAAGATGGTGATTACTACTATGCTCGTCGCTTACATGAATTAGGTAACCGCACAACTGAAACCAAGACCCGCAACTATTTCTTCACCGCTGGTCTTGAAGGCATGATTGCTGATGAATATAGCTGGGATGCATCAGTTAACTATGGCCGCACCAGTGTTGATGTATTTGGCAACGGTAACGCGACTGTAGCTGGTATGTTTAACTACATAACTGCCGGTGAGAATGGTAACTCTCTACTAGAAAACATGTCTGCAGAAGATGCAGAAAGAGCATCTTACAGCTCTTTTGAGCGCGCTCAATCAACACAGAAGAACATTCAAGCAAATATCACAGGCGCACTATTTGATATGGACGCTGGCGAGGTGATGTTCGCATACGGTGCTGAATACACGATACAAGACTACTCAACAGACTCAGACTCTGAATCTAAAAACGGTAACATCTTAGGTAAAGGCGGTTCGTCAGGTGCTGGTGAGCGTAAAAACTGGGCAACCTATGCAGAATTGAGTATTCCAGTGCTGGATGACTTAACCATTGATGCGGCGCTTCGTTATGACCACTATGACAATTTTGGTGGTAACCTTTCACCACAAATCGCAGTTGAGTATCGTCCATTAAGAGAGCTACTTGTTCGTGGTTCTTGGAGCTCAGTTTTCCGCGCTCCAGATATGCACCGCGTATATGGCGATCCTACAAACGGCTTTAACACCGTTATTGACTTTAAGCAGTGCCAAGCGATGGGCGGAACACCAGGTACAAGTTACCCAGATGAAAACCTCAATGCTATCTGTAATGAACTTCACATCGATACCACAACTGGTGCTAACCAAGACTTAGAAGCTGAAACAGGTTACACAGCAAACATTGGCGCGGTATGGGGCGGAGATTCATTTAACGCATCGTTCGATCTTTGGGAGTGGAAGCTTGACGACATGGTAAGTGACATCAGTGCTTCACAAGCTGCTCGTGAATATGAGCTGTATGAAGACATGATCACCCGTGACGATAATGGCACCATTACTCATATCAATGCAACAGCCCAAAACTTGGCGTACCAAGAAGTACGTGGTTTTGATTTAACTGCTGGCTATAACTGGGATCTAAATAATTTTGGTGAACTAAAGCTTAACTTTAGCGGTACCTATATCTTGAATTCAGAGTATCAGCTAACTCAGAGCGACCCTATTGAAGATGATATCGAAAACGGTGGTTTGCCACAGTACCGTGCCAACTTAGTACTTGGTTATTTCATTGAAGACTTTGAGGCGACACTTGGCGCTTACCACACTGCGCGCATGCACGGTTCACAATATAAGTCTTTCAAAGAAGCTGCAGAAGCCGCAGGCGATGTATTTATTGAAGAGGACCATGAAGTTGCCTCGCAAACTAAGTGGAACCTAACGACAGGTTACACCATCTCTGATTCAATAAAAGTTAAAGCGGGTGTTGTTAACTTGTTTGATGCAGGCCCTAACTTTGACCCAACTGCAACATCATGGCCGCACTACCCACGCAGCATATACAATGCACGTGGTCGTGAGTGGTTTGTTGAAGGTGAAGTGAAGTTCTAAGCAAGCACTTACTTAAGAGCTAACTATCGCTTTACTCACACTAAAAACGGCATCCTAAGATGCCGTTTTTTATCAGTTCATTTTACGTTTCAATCTATTCTCGCTTAACTAAATCCCATATAGTGCGCAGCGATAACAATCACGCTCGATACAGTAAATAACGCCAACATAAAGCGCCAAATAAACTTAAGCCACTGCCCCCAATCCACTCGACATACACCCAGAGTTGCCATCAAGGTTGCAGACGTTGGCACTAGAACGTTAGTAAAGCCATCACCTAGCTGAAAAGCCAATACGGCAACTTGACGTGTGACACCTACAAGGTCAGCCAGCGGTGCCATGAGCGGCATGGTGAGTGCAGCCTGACCTGAACCAGAGGTCACAAAGAAATTAAACACCGATTGAAACACAAACATAAACCAAGCTGACATCACACTTGGCAGCTGACCGATAAACTCACCTGCGGCGCTTAAAATGGTATTCAATACACTTGGTGTTTTAGCATCACCACCACCTAGTAACAACAAAATACCAGATGCACAACCCACTAACACAGCAGGTTCAAGCATGGTGGCAGCGCCCTGCTTAAAGCTCACTGCAACGGTGTTAATATTCATGTTATTTAGCTTAAACAGCACACCGATTAAACCGACGATAATACCCATGGTAAAAAACTGACTGGCTATTTCGGGGATAAACCAAGCCTTTGCTATCACCCCCCAGATGATCCACGCAACGGTCACAACGATAGTCGATAACACTAAGATATCACCAAGATTAAAGCGGCTCTCTAAATTGGCCTGCTTTTGGTTTTCTCTAAAATAACTATCACTTTGATAACTGAAAGAGTGCTCAGGTTTGGCTTTTACTTTTGCACCATAACGCATGGTGAAGATTACGCCCATCAAGGTAAAACCTGTCCACATAATAAAGCGCATGCCCGAGCCCGATAATACAGGTACGCCAGCAATGCCTTGTGCAATAGCAACGCTAAACGGGTTCATCCAAGATGCGGCAAAGCCAATTTGAGTTGCCACATAGGTGACCATTACAGTGGTGATGCCGTCATAGCCTAAACGGATCATTAACGGGCAGATAATAATGGCAAAGGCTATCGCCTCCTCCCCCATACCAAATACCGCACCGCCAAGTGAAAACAGGATAAATATAACCGGAATAAACAAGCCTTCTTTGCCACGTGTGGCATCTATTAGCTTCAAAATCCCGTTATCTATGGTACCTGTTGCCATCACAATGCCAAAAGCGCCGCCAATCACGAGCATAAACATGATCACGCCAATGGCGCTGCCCCACTTAGACCCTGAAACGAGACCTTCGAAGGCAAAATTAAAAAAGCCAACGCCTCCATGGCCTTCAAATAACGCAACAGGCTGTAGAATAGGCTCGCCCAGTTCATCAACTTCATACGTAAAAGAATTGGGATCAATAACGCTTCGACTCTTCTCTACCCCATCAACAACATAGCTGACATCTTGAGTCTGAAACGAGCCAATTGGAACAAAGTAGGTCAAAATCGCAGCCGCGATTGCAACAAAAAAGATAATGACTAAGGTATCAGGCATTTGCCATGATTTACGCAGTTGAGAGGCTTGCTCAGATGATTGAGCAACACCATGACTAACCGTTTGATTAGTTGTGTCATTTGAAGTACTAACAGGGTCCATTATGCCACCATTTTATTATTATATGGCGGCAAATATAAACCAATGGCCAACCCTTTTCCAGCAATGGGTTAACCTTAGACAGCTTACTGCTTACCCTAGTCTTACAATATGCTTACAACAGGCTTGCAATACAGCTTAATAATCATTCTGCAGTGAACGTTTTGCTCGTGATAACTGTATGACATGACTAATCACTAACATCAATAGCGAGAATAGCAGCGCGGGGACAATAGGATGAATATTGAATGTCAGTGGTGCTTGCCACTGCAGCGCGAGATAACTTGCCATACCACTGCACATCGCCACTAAAGCGCTTTGCCCATTCACACTAGGCCAAAATAACCCGGCTATAATCGGCCATAAAAATACCGCTTGCAGTGCACCAAAAGCCGCAAGATTAATCCAAACAATCATATCCGGCGGTTTTATTGCCCAAAAGCAGGCTAAGGCAGTGATCAGTACCATCACTACTTGAGTCAAACGAACTTGAGCTGTTGAACTCATCTTCGGTCGGGTTTTCACCACGCCGTCACGCACAATGCTTACCGCTGATTGGAGCAACATTGAATCAACCGATGACATGACCGCAGCAATCGGCGCCGCTAATAAAATACCCGCCCAAAATGGGCTCATTAACTCTGCAATTAAGGTGGGCATAATTTCATCGGGAACTGAAAGGTTTGGAAATAATGCACGCCCTAAAAATCCACAAAGATGCGGCAGTAATGTCATCAAGAAACAGATTAACGTTCCCCAAATCATACCGCGCTTTAATGATTGGTTATCTTTAACTGCGAGTAACCTGACAATCGTGTGTGGCAAGCCCATTGTACCAAAACAGATCAATACCCAAAATGAGAGCATCATTGGCCAACCAAGATAGTCACCCATGCCGTGAGGGCTAAGTAACTGAGGTGCTTTTGCCGTTTCCTCGCTAAGCTGCGCACTGAGCTCTGGCTGCGTAAGGATCACCAGTAGTAATATCATCAGTCCCACTAACATCACCATACCCTGCAGTGCATCGGTAAGCACCACAGCTCTAAAGCCACCAGTAATTGTGTAAGCCATTACCGTGATGACAAATACCGCTAGGCCTAACTCGTAGCTAATGCCTGTCACACCAGAAAGTAACCGCGCACCACCTATAAATTGCACCGAAATCATGGCAATAAAGCCGACGACTAAGCTCAACATGGCAATAATGCTTAATCCTGTGCTTTTATAGCGAATATCTAGCCATTCAATAATGGTGCTGTATTGCTTTTTTTGCGCAAGAAATTTAGGCCCTAAAACCCCCAGAGTAAGAATAACCACAGGTACTTGAATAAGTGCTAACCAAACCCAGCCCAAACCAAACTTATACGCCGCCCCTGGCCCCCCAATAAAAGAGCCTGCGCTGGTATAAGTTGCAACTAAGGTGAGTGCCAGTAACGGCCCCCCCAAAAACGGACCGCCTATGAAGAAGCGCTTGGCTTTATCTTCATGCAGTGCCTGAGATTGTTTAGATTGACGTGCGCTCCATACACGGGTGACAACCAGGCTCAAAGCGAGATAAATAAGCACGGGAAGCAAACTAGTCATCTTGTTTGTCAGCCATATTGGTCAGGAAAAAGCTAAGACTTACTATCAATAAAATTGGTGCTGCAATACAGGAAAACCAAAACCATAGGGGTAAACCGAACCAACTTCCCAGTTCTCTCAGCCATAAAGGGCCAAAGCACCAGAGAAAAAAGTAACTAAAGGTCAGCACGAGTGAGGTTTTTGTAAGCAAGCGCATATAATTGCAGGCAGTCACGCAATGGAAGAGTTAGGCGCGGGATTTTAATCAATATTAATGAGTGATACCAGCAGCCGCTGACAAACAGCGTTAGAAACATGATGGGAAAACAAACTAACCATTAAATTATTGCGTAATGTCACAATTAATCGCTGCGACTTCAGTATTAAGCATGCCATAAACTATTTGATGGGTAAAAAAAAAGCAGCTCATAAAAATGAACTGCTTGTTTTCGAATGCGGCTATTAGCCTACTCGCTTAATTGTCAGCGTTCGTCTTTGGCGCAATCTGCTGTGGATTGTCTTGAGCAGAATAACGATTAGCGCCATTCTCTATCATCCAATAGCCTAAACCTATAAACACACCACCACCAACAATGTTACCTAAGGTGACAGGGATAAGGTTATTTAGAACAAAATTCATTACGGTCAAATCAGCAAACTGCTCACGGCTGATATTCAACGCTTCAAACCAAGCAGGATCGGCCAACTGTTGAATTGCAATCCCTAACGGAACCATAAACATATTGGCAATGCTATGCTCGAAACCACTGCTTACGAACATAGCAACGGGTAACATAATGAGTACAACTTTTGTCAGTACATCTTTAGTAGCGAATGTCATCCACACCCCAAGACACACCATAATATTACACAAAATGCCCAATACAAAAGCTTGGGTCCAGGTGTGGTGTAATTTGTGCTGTGCAATGTTCAGTGCACTCAAGCCCCAACGACCACCATCAAGCTGATACATGCCAGCCAGAGTGATCAGTAACACCATGAGCATAGCGCCAACAAAGTTACCAGCATAAACTCTAGCCCAACACTTCAGCAATGCGATATGACCCACACGTTTTTGAGCCCACGCCACGCTACTTAGCACGGTACTGGTAAACAGTTCTCCCCCGCAAACCACAACAAGGATTAAACCTAAACTGAAAGCGAGTCCGCCAACGAAACGCGTTAGCCCCCAAGAACCGTCGCTACCTGTAGTAACAGTAATGTAAAAAACAAACGCTAAAGCAATAAATGCACCTGCAAATATCGCTAGGCCAAAAGATTGCCATTTAGATTTGGTTACTTTATCTGCACCGTAGAGGGCTGCTTGTTGAGTAAGACTCACCTTAGCCGCAGGGTTAGCATTAGACGTTTGAAGTGAACCTTCTACCTGAACACTTTGACTTTGCTGATTATTAACTGTCATTGTGCCCACCTAAAGCCACTAACTTTGTTAAAACTGCATACAAATCGCATAAACTTTCTCCACAACACCCGTAATCATCAATCACGTACTATAAAATAAGCCTAGAAATAACTTGTGTAAAATCAATGACAATCAGTTAATAGATAAACCCGAAAGGTAAATTGGTCTGACCAATTGCATTTTAAGTTTGGTAAGATAACATAGCTGCAAACTAAAGGCATTAAAAACGCCTTACTAATATAGGGAAATATAATCATAGTTTAATCTAGATCTAACTCTGTCTATTTTATTGTACTGGCTCTCAAAGTTAACAAACTAAAAAGCAGTGTTCAGCGCTCAGTGAACAGTACTAACCTCTATCTACCACGCAGCCAAACCGTTCCAGTTACACAACAATCTAATGACTTTATCTTGCTCACTTATCTGCATAGGGTAACGTAAAATAACGAGGCCGTAAGCACAACGCTTGATCTCCATTTTTTGTAATAGCTTAGCTCCTATATTTTGGTTCCATAGCCAAAATAGAATGCAACAGCCAGAGTTAGATTTAGATTGATTTACACTAACCCAATAAACCACTCGTGCTAGCAGAGCTAATTTTTAGCCGATACAGAAGACTGATAATGTAGCAACAATAGCAAGATATTAATCTACTCAGCCCTTACCATAGAGGTCAAAAACACCAGGCGACCTCACTTTGACACCGCAAAGCGAAACCATTAACGCCTTCAAAAACCTTGTGGTTAAGCCTTAGAAACAAATGTTTATTATATGCAATCCATGCAATCTTTCGTGCGCGCACCACTATTAAGCTTAGAAATACACTCAACGCTTTGCCGCTTCAGATAATGACTATCACATTGTTAACAGCCTTAACTTGGCGTTTATTTCATCTATAATTCATACCGCCGTCACATAATAAGGCATCTATATGGCCTTTAATCTAATGAGATTTATCGCCGTTCGATTTTTTAATGGCTAGTGTTAGGTGACTTTACACTAGACGAAAAATCACTTGCGAAAATCAGACCAGTTTTAAACTCAAGCAAATAAGATCGGGCGTTAAAACCTCGTTCGCGCAAAAAGTGCTACCTTGGTAACAGTTTTTGCATTTCTCAAGCAATTGGAAGCTGATTTAAGTGCAGCGCATCCTAGGTTATGCTAATATATTCATGGTTAATTGGTCTTACCAATTCCACATCTTCAGTCAGAATATATACTGGGGAACGAAAGATGGTTAACCAATACAGATTACAATGAAGTGAATTCACTTCGAAAACGCGCCAAGTTAAATTAGGCTTCCAGCCTTTTGGGGCGTTTAAGACTTAGCTATTGGTGTATCGCACGCCTCGTTTTTGAGCCTTATCGATACCCAATAACCTTTATCTAAAACAGAAGGTAATAGTACGATGACCGATAAAACTGAACAGTTTGCAACCGCGTGGGAAGGTTTCACCGCTGGCGATTGGAAAACTGAAGTCAATGTGCGTGACTTTATTCAAGCTAACTACACTCCTTATGAAGGCGATGAGTCTTTCCTAGCTGGTGCTACTGAAGCAACAACCGAACTTTGGGACAAAGTTATGGTTGGCATTAAGGAAGAGAACCGCACTCACGCACCTGTTGATTTTGATACTTCACGTGTATCAACAATCACTTCTCACGAAGCCGGTTACATTACTAAAGATCTAGAAACTATCGTTGGTCTGCAAACTGAAGCGCCACTAAAGCGTGCTATGTTGCCTAACGGTGGTATTCGTATGGTTGAAAGTTCTTGTGCTGCATACGGCCGCGAACTAGATGCTGACGTTAAGTACGTATACTCAGAACTACGTAAGACACACAACCAAGGTGTGTTTGACATCTACACTCCAGAAATCATGCGTTGTCGTAAGTCTGGCGTATTGACTGGTTTACCAGATGCATATGGCCGTGGCCGTATCATTGGTGATTACCGTCGTATCGCACTATACGGTATTGATTTCCTAATGGCAGACAAGTTTGCTCAATTCGGATCTCTACAGTCTGATTTCGAAACTGGCGTAGACTTGTCTTACACTATGCAACTTCGTGAAGAAATTGCAGAACAGCACAAAGCACTAGGTCAAATGAAGAAGATGGCAGCAAGCTACGGCTTCGACATCTCTCTACCTGCGACTAACGCTAAAGAAGCTATCCAGTGGACTTACTTCGGCTACCTAGCTGCAGTTAAGAGCCAGAACGGCGCGGCTATGTCTTTAGGTCGTACTTCTAGCTTCCTAGATGTGTTCATCGAACGCGATCTTAAGAATGGCACATTGACTGAGCAAGAAGCTCAAGAAATGGTTGACCATTTCGTAATGAAGCTACGTATGGTTCGTTTCCTACGTACTCCAGAATACGATGAGTTATTCTCTGGCGACCCAATCTGGGCAACAGAGTCTATCGCGGGTATGGGTCTTGACGGTCGTACACTTGTTACTAAGTCAAGCTTCCGTTTCTTGCACACTCTATACAACATGGGTCCTAGCCCAGAGCCAAACATCACGGTTCTATGGTCTGAGCAGTTACCACTAAACTTCAAGAAGTACGCGGCTAAAGTATCTATCGATACTAGCTCTATCCAGTACGAAAACGATGACCTAATGCGTCCAGATTTCGAATCTGACGATTACGCTATCGCTTGTTGTGTTAGCCCAATGGTTGTTGGTAAGCACATGCAGTTCTTCGGCGCGCGTGCCAACCTTGCCAAGACGATGCTTTACGCTATTAACGGTGGTGTTGACGAAAAACTTAACGCTCAAATCGGTCCTAAGTCTGCTCCAATCACAGACGAAGTACTGAACTATGATGACGTTATGGGTCGTTTAGACACTATGATGGACTGGCTTGCTACACAGTATGTGTCTGCACTTAACGCTATCCACTTCATGCACGACAAGTACTCTTATGAAGCTGCTCTAATGGCGCTTCATGACCGTGACGTACGTCGTACTATGGCGTGTGGTATCGCAGGTCTTTCTATCACTGCTGACTCACTTGCTGCGATTAAGTACGCAACAGTTAAGCCAATCCGTGATGAAAATGGCATTGCTGTTGATTTCGACATCGAAGGCGACTATCCAAAGTTCGGTAACAACGACCCACGTGTTGATGATATCGCAACTGAATTGGTTGAGCGCTTCATGGCGAAGATCCGTAACATGAAGATGTACCGTAACGCGATCCCAACACAGTCTATCTTAACTATTACCTCTAACGTGGTTTATGGTAAGAAGACAGGTAACACACCTGACGGTCGTCGTTCTGGCGCACCATTCGCTCCAGGTGCTAACCCAATGCACGGTCGTGATGAGAAAGGCGCAATTGCTTCTTTAACATCAGTTGCTAAACTACCATTTGCTCACGCACAAGACGGTATTTCTTACACATTCTCTATCGTTCCTAACGCGTTAGGTAAAGATGATGATGCACGTAAGACTAACCTTGCAGCGCTTATGGATGGTTACTTCGCACATAACGATAGCCGTGAAGGTGGTCAACACTTAAACGTTAACGTAATGAACCGCGAAATGCTTGAAGATGCCGTGGTTAACCCAGACAAGTACCCACAGCTGACAATTCGTGTTTCTGGTTATGCAGTACGCTTTAACTCACTAACACCAGAGCAACAGCAAGACGTTATTACCCGTACCTTTACTAAAGGTCTGTAAGTTAATTTAAGTGTCGATTCGGCTGATGTTGTGCAAAGCACACGTCAGCCTAACAGGAGTATCAATGGCAGTTATCGGTCGGATTCATTCTATCGAATCTTTTGGAACAGTAGATGGCCCAGGCATTCGGTTTATCACCTTTATGCAAGGCTGCTTAATGCGCTGCCTATACTGCCATAACCGCGACACTTGGGACTTACACGGTGGTAAAGAAATGAAAGTCGATGACTTAATGAGTCAAATCATTAGTTATCGACCTTTTCTTGAAGCCAGTGGCGGTGGTGTGACCGCAAGCGGCGGAGAAGCGATTTTACAAGCTGATTTTGTTGCTGAACTTTTCAAAGCCTGTAAAAAAGAAGGTATTCATACCTGTCTTGATACTAATGGCTTCGTTCGTAAACACACCCCCATTATCGATGAACTTCTCGATAATACAGATTTAGTGATGCTAGATATTAAGCAGATTGATGATGCACAGCATATCGCTCTGACCAATGTCAGCAACCAGCGCACGCTGCAGTTTGCAGAATATTTGCATAAGCGTGGGCAAACAACATGGATTCGCTATGTGGTTGTTGGTGGCTATACCGACGATATCCCATCAGCTCAAGCGTTAGCTGAATTTATTAAGCCTATGACTAACGTGGAAAAGGTCGAGTTACTCCCTTACCACGAGCTAGGCAAACATAAATGGGAAGCCATGGGAGAGAAATATGAACTTAATACTATTTCTCCGCCAAGCACCGAAACCATGGAACAGATTAAGAAAGTCTTTACCGATATGGGAATAAACGCAGTTTATTAACCGCGTTTAATCCTCAGCGCTAAACTAAAGTTCTTCCCAATAACTGGCATCTAAGCGTTCAAAAGCCGCTTTTAGTATTAACGCCATATCGAAGTAACAGGCTTTAGCGCCAAGTGGTCGACAATTAACGCCCATTTGCAATAATTTAGTCGATAGTTGGTTACCCCAGTCAAGCAGAGATAAGGGTAAAGGGTGGCGAGAACGCCAGCCTAACCAGAGTAAGCCTTGAATAGGCAAGCTGATAAAGAATAATGCGATGGTTATGGCCTGGGGCAGATAGCCCCAACCATGAAGATACAGCTGACTCGCTGCCGCCAAAATAGCCAACACAGGCATTAAAGGCAATGCAAGTTTAGTCGCTTGCATAACGCGATACTCAGGAAAGTAAAAACTGAGTTGTCGAACCATAGGCCAGGTTTTCATATAACGACGACCTTCGCCCAATGTTTTGAGAACTTGAATGCTCAACGATGGCACCTATAAATAAAATTAACAGCCTAACTTTAGCATAAACACTCGGCCTGCCCCAAGGGCTAGCGCAGAGTAAGACACAATTTTGCTCTTTTAAAGAGCATACTTTACGACTTCGGCTATAGTTGCCATATGAAGTTTTGTTATTAGGTGAGTCAAACGGCTTCACCCTTTATTGCGAAAGGTTTAAACATGTCAAACAAACTGGTATTGGTGCTTAACTGCGGTAGTTCATCTCTAAAGTTTGCAGTAATTGATGCGCTTTCTGGCGATGACCAAATTTCAGGTCTAGCTGAGTGTTTTGGTCTTGAAGATTCAAGAATCAAATGGAAAGTTAACGGCCAGAAAAGTGAAGCGAGCCTAGGTGCTTTCACTGCTCACAGAGAAGCTGTTGAATACATTGTTAAAGACATTCTAGGTGCTCACCCAGAAATCGCTGCAGAGATCCAAGCAATTGGTCACCGCGTTGTTCACGGTGGTGAGAAGTTCACTCACTCAGTCATTATTGACGATTCTGTGATTCACGGTATTGAAGATTGTGCAACTTTAGCACCACTTCACAACCCTGCTCACCTAATCGGTATTCGTGCAGCGCAAGCATCTTTCCCACAACTACCACAAGTAGCTGTGTTCGATACTGCGTTCCACCAAACTATGCCAGAAAAAGCATACATCTACGCGCTTCCATACAAGCTATACCGCGAAAATGCTATCCGTCGCTATGGCATGCACGGTACAAGCCACCTATTCATCAGCCGCGAAGCTGCTGCTGCACTAGGTAAAGATGAAGCTGACACAAACATCATTTGTGCTCACTTAGGTAACGGCGCGTCTGTTACTGCTATTAAAGGCGGTAAGAGTGTTGATACTTCTATGGGTCTAACTCCACTAGAAGGTTTGGTAATGGGTACACGTTGTGGTGACGTTGATCCTTCAGTTATCTTCCACCTAGTTAACCGTCTTGGTTACACGCTAGATGAAGTTGAATCTGTACTGAACAAGCAAAGTGGTCTACTCGGTATTTCTGAGTTAACTAACGATTGCCGCGGCATCGAAGAAGGTTTCGAAAGTGGTCATAAAGGCGCAACGCTAGCACTAGAAATCTTCTGCTACCGTCTAGCTAAGTACATCGCTTCTTACACTGTGCCACTAGAGCGTCTAGACGCTGTAGTATTCACTGGCGGTATCGGTGAAAACTCTGACCTAATCCGTGAGAAAGTACTTAACTCTCTAGCGATTTTCAACTTCAACGTTGATAAAGAGCGTAACGCTGCTGCACGTTTTGGTAATGGTGGCAAGATCACTACCGACGAAGGTACAGTTGCTATGGTTATCCCAACTAATGAAGAGTGGGTTATTGCGCAAGACGCAATCGAACTAATCAAGTAATTTAAGCAACAAAATGCAGCTAATACCTCGTATTAGCTGCTGTTAGCGCTGTATAGATTTTAGCCATACCTTGTATGGCATCACCGAGTTTCAAGAGGTCAATATGTCTCGTAACATTATGCTCATTCCAGTGGGTACAGGCGTTGGTTTAACTTCCATCAGCCTAGGTATGGTTCGTGCACTTGAACGCCATGGCGTTAAAGTACGCTTTTTCAAACCAATCGCCCAGCAACGTCCAAACGACAATGGTCCAGAGCGCTCAACGACTATTTTGAGCAAGTCTCCAACCGTTAATCCACTCGAGCCATTCGAGATGGAGCATGCAGAAAAACTAATTCGTGCAGACCAAACTGACGTGTTGATGGAGCAGATCATTGCTCGTGCAACAGAATGCGCTGATGATACTGAAACGTTGATCGTTGAAGGTTTAGTCCAAACTCGTAATCACCCTTTCTCTAGCGATGTTAACCATGCAATCGCTAAAGCACTTGATGCTGATATCATTTTTGTTGCCACTCCAGGTAACGAAAGTGCAACAGCATTAATGAACCGCCTAGAGATTTCACACAACTCTTGGGGTGGTAGCGAAAACAAACGTTTAATCGGTGCTATCGTCAACAAGATTGGCGCACCGGTTGATGACGAAGGCCGTGCACGTCCAGATCTATCAGAAGTATTTGATCACGACGAACTGCAACGCCCAGATGCAGCGAGCATGTTCCAACTGCCAGGTAAGAGCCCACTACGTATTTTAGGTAGCGTGCCTTACAACTTAGATCTTGTTGCACCACGTGCATCAGATCTTGCTAAGCACTTGAGCGCTAAAATCATCAACGCTGGTGAGATGAACACTCGCCGTATGCGCAAAGTGACTTTCTGTGCACGCAGCATCCCTAATATGGTTTCTCATATTAAAACTGATTCACTATTAGTGACTTCAGGCGACCGCTCAGACGTTATCGTTTCAGCTTGTCTTGCATCAATGAACGGCGTAAAAGTCGGCGCCTTGTTGCTAACAGGCGGTTATGAGCCTGAACCACAGATCATGGAACTTTGTGAGCAAGCTTTTGAAACTGGCTTACCAGTATTCTTAATCGATACTAACACATGGCAAACTGCGCTAAACATTCAGCGTTTTGATCATGAAGTGCCTGTAGATGATGCGGTACGTATTGAACAAGTTCAAGAGTACGTTGCTAGCCATATCGACCAAAACTGGGTTGAGAGCATCACTAAAAACTCTCCACGTGAGCACCGTTTATCGCCACCAGCATTCCGTTACAAGCTAACTGAACTTGCTCGAGCTGCGCGTAAGACTGTTGTGCTACCAGAAGGTGATGAGCCAAGAACCATCGAAGCTGCAGCTATCTGTGCTGAACGTGGTATCGCTCGTTGTGTTCTTTTAGGTAACCGCGAAGAAATTGAACGTATTGCTACTCAGCAAGGCGTTGTATTAGGTGATGGCGTAGAAATCGTTGATCCGGAAGCATCTCGTGGTCGCTACGTTGAAGCTATGCTAGAGCTACGTCGTGGTAAAGGTCTAACTGAAGTTGTTGCTAAAGAGCAATTAGAAGACAACATGGTACTAGGTACTATGATGCTTGCTCAAGGTGAAGTAGACGGTATCGTATCGGGTGCGGTTAACACTACAGCTAACACAATTCGTCCACCACTACAGTTAATTAAGACTGCACCAGGTTCAAGCCTAGTGTCTTCTATCTTCTTCATGCTAATGCCTGATCAAGTTTACATCTACGGTGACTGTGCAATTAACCCAGATCCAAGTGCTGAGCAATTAGCTGATATCGCAATTCAATCTGCAGAATCTGCAATTGCATTTGGTATCGAGCCACGTGTAGCAATGATCAGTTACTCAACAGGTAGTTCAGGCACTGGCTCTGATGTCGATAAAGTACGTGAAGCGACCCGTATTGCAAAAGAGAAGCGCCCAGATCTTATCATCGACGGTCCTCTTCAGTACGATGCAGCTGTTATGCCAAACGTTGCTCGCTCTAAAGCGCCTAACAGCCCTGTAGCAGGCCAAGCGACAGTATTTGTATTCCCAGATCTAAACACGGGTAATACAACTTACAAAGCGGTACAACGTAGTGCTGATTTGATCTCTATTGGCCCAATGCTTCAAGGTATGCGTAAGCCAGTGAACGATCTATCTCGCGGCGCATTAGTTGACGATATCGTTTACACGATTGCACTAACAGCAATTCAAGCGGCACAAAACGAACAAGCTTAATTAGCCTATCTAATCAAGCCATTAAAAAGCCTGCATCAGCAGGCTTTTTTGTATCTATCGATATGGCGATTTCAGGAGTGCAGTGCCTGTCTTTGAGCGCTTCTGCCGCATATGGCAAAAAAATCCTTCTCAATAATAAACTTACTTTATTGTCAGTCGACCTCATGCAACATCCCTAAAGACAACCCTCTCAGTATAAGGAACGTCAGTAAATAGAGAGTTTGTATGTACCAAGTCGGTATGTAGAAAATCCGTTTAGTGAAAACGCTGTATAGAAAGTTCGGAGTAATCATGAGTGATTACCATTGAATAACGTCAAGTTAATCTGAAATAAATCCACTAGATAGATAAGGCTTCTTGATAGGGATAAAAATAAATCGAGAGATCGCTAATACAAGTATTAAGTTAGCTATTAACAAAGATTGCAGGCGAAAAAAGAGGGAAACCAGGAATGAGTCAAAAAATAACCAGCACTTTTACTTGCTATATATCAACAACTTAAACAAGTTAAAAATAGTCTTCAACATACTTGTCCACAGATTCTGTGGATAACATGTTTAAGCTATCTATACAGATATGCCTCAGATCTTTATCTAGGTCAAGCTTTTCAAGCGATCTTTTATGAATGACTTGCCTTGATACAAAAGAATCGTAATACTGCAGCAAATCCTTCATCACTTATAACATGATTAAACCGTTACTTTTTGCAGCAATTTTAGGGCTTGTAGCATGTAGCCCCTCAGAGCAGCACAGCAATGACACAAGTCTTTCAGCCAAGCAATCCCTTAGAACGCCAGAATTAACCTCTATAGGCTTCTTAAGCGCGGTTTACATCGATAGAAATGTGGAAAATGCCAAATTTTATGTTGATGACTCACTTAAAGAGATCTTGAGTCATTATTATATTGCAGCTTCAGTGCAGCGTAATATGTTGAACCTGTCGATGACAGACGTTGAGCTTGAAGTAGATGAAGTCGATATCGATTTCTTTAGAAAATTCACCGATGACGTTACTGTCATCGTCAAAATTAAAGGCTTACGTGGCGGAAGAAGTTGGATTGATGATCGTACGCTTCGTTTACACAAGCGTCAGGGAAACTGGATTATTGTAGAAATCATGCCAGAAAAGCGCCAAGTGAATGGCTAAACCCAGCTTCCAAGCTCAACAAAAAATAGCAACCTAGTGGTTGCTATTTTATCTTTAAAGCTCAGCTATTTTCTGGCTTTAGGATATTGTCCTTAATCTAAAAACGCTTCTTCATCCATTTCAACTGGTAGAGACTCTAACATCTCATCTTGTAGTTGATAGTATGCGCCTTCATATTCCTGAACTTCCATAATAACTCCGGATCTTTGATTAAGGTGTAGGGTACAAAGGCATGACATCAAAAGTGTGTCATTTTGCCTTTTTTTAAAAACATGCCAATTATGCTTTGTTTCTAACCGCGAGTATAACAGCATCGCCAAGAGACTTACAGAAAACTTTCAGAAATAGCACTCAAAGGCAGCACTTAAATACAAAATAACCCGATAAAGCACGTGTTCCTGTCGATCAACATGAAAGTCTTTCACCTTTTAATTCAAAAATGAACTTAACAGCCAACTTTATACGTCGAAAAAATCTACCAAATAGTGCCCTCCTCTCATCATCAAATAGAGCCTCTTAATGTTAGGGCATAAAAAAACCAAACATGATGTTTGGCTTTTAAGATCTCAGTCTACAGACTAACTCTTTTGGTAACGTAGCACTTTAAGCGCTTTGTTAGGATCGATATCTTCAAACACCGCGGGGTTATCAAGCTGTTCACAGAAAACTAAGCTTGGACTGTACTCGTTAACCTGCTCCATTAAAAACTCAATACTGAGTTCTGGTGCATTTAAACAAAGTAACATGTCACCGTCATCGGCTAGAAGCTCTGGCAACCTCTTTAATAAGCGAGCATAGTCTTTAGTCGCGACAAAGCTGCCCTTTTGATTACTTGGCGGATCCGCAATGATCAAATCATATGGACCGAGTTTGGTCAGCTTTCCCCAAGATTTAAAGATGTCATGACCAAGAAAACGCGCCCCCGCTTTTAAATCATTTAGCAGATGGTTCTGTTTACCTATAGATAGGGCACCTTTACTCATATCGATGTTAACGACTTCATCAGCCTTACCCTGCAGCGCTGCGACTGAAAAACCACAGGTATAAGCAAACAGGTTCAACACCTTTTTATGGGCGCTATGTTCACGGATCCATTGACGTCCATTACGCATATCGAGAAACAAGCCGTGGTTTTGACCGCGCATAAGATGCACTTGAAAATGAGCACCATTTTCACTGACAATATGCTTCTCAGGGACTTCCCCCTCAATGATCTCGGTATGAGTTTCTCCACCTCGGCGATACTGGAACACCAAATTCAGTGGTTCATCACCTTTTAGCTCAAGCCAGCGCTGCTCTATCGCATCACATAAGCGACTCAAGTCATCACTTTCTAACACTTTAAAGCTGGTTAACAACAACACAGGTGAGAACCAATCTAGACAAAGATGTTCTGAACCTTTAAAACGCCCTCCTCGCCCATGAAATAGTCTGCTCACATCTTCTGACAGCTCAACTTGCTTTACTGCTTCAATAAATAACTGCATCAAACTCACTTTTCTCTATTCTTTAACTCTGAACTCTCTAATTGAGCTCCCTCTAACGGATTACTTTCTAACAGTTCATTTTCTGACGTAGCTGATCCGGGCTCTTTTACCTCTTGAAGTTGTGCCTCTGAGATATCATCACCGAGTAACACCGCTAGCCAGCGGCCGCCAGAGCTCGACTCTAAAGCTATTTTTACAATCATAGTCAATGGCACAGACAATAACATGCCTACAGAGCCTAATAACCAGCCCCAGAAGATCAATGATAAAAATACCACTAAGGTCGATAAACCTAAGCCCTTGCCCATATATCTAGGCTCAACGGCATTGCCCATAACCGTATTTGTACCAAGATACAATAACGCCACGCCACCAGCCGCTCCAGGGCCTAATTGGATAAATGCCAATAGTACAGAAGGAATAGCGGCTATGATTGAACCGATATTAGGAATGTAGTTAAACAGAAACGCTATCACGCCCCATAGCAAAGCATAGTCGACGCCAATAAAGTAAAGACCAACACCAATAATAAGGCCGGTCGCTAAACTGACTAGCGTCTTAATCACCATATATTGATTCACTGAATGTAAGAATCGGTCTACCTGCTTTAAGCGCATATCTGGATCGTCCAGCGCCAAATGCATTTTGGTCGAAAAACCATTCGATTCAAATAACATGAATACAACTGTCAAAATAATCAGGAATAAGTTAGCCATCACACTGCCCACACCAGACAACATATTTGTCGTCATCGACAATGCGACCCCAGGATCGAAATATGCCAAGATCTGCTCTTTGGAGATGTGGATATTAAACGACGCGAGCTTCTCCACTACCCAAGAAAAATGCCCTATCAGCTGATCGCGGTAAAAAGGGAGTTGTTTCGAAAACTCGTTAATCGAGGTGCCCACCACCGATGCAAGCCATAGCCCCATCAACACAATAAACACCATCAGCAGCAGCACAGCTAAGCCACGTGGTGTTCGGTGACGTGTCATCCAACTGATCATTGGATTACAAATCACTGCGATAAACACTGATAGCACAAAAGGCACCACAATCGGGCTAGCAGCTTTAATGCCTGCTAAAATAACAACGATAAACGCTGAAATAGCAAAGCCCTTAAATGCCACGCCTTGATTCTCAAATCGAGTCATTACAATAAAATCCTTCTTGATTCACTATAATATTGATAGGGTTATATAAACTGCTTCTTATAACACTACAACAGGGACATCGTTATCTATGAAACCAGAAATCGCCGTGATCCGTATTAAGAACCTAAGATTACGTACCTTTATTGGCATTAAGGAAGACGAAATACAAAATAAGCAAGATGTCACCATTAACGTAGTTATTCACTACTGTGCTGATAGAGCGAGAAACAGCGATAATATGGATGATGCTTTGAATTATCGCACGATTACGAAAAAGATCATTGCTTTAGTTGAAAACAACCGCTTTTCTTTATTGGAAAACCTTACTAGCCAAGTCTTAGATATTGCCAGTGAACACCCATGGGTCGACTTTGCTAAAGTAGAAATTGATAAACCACATGCTTTACGCTTCGCAGATTCAGTGTCACTAGAGCTATGCTATCAAAAGCAATAGATCTAACACTCACTCTCTGGCGTACTAAATGTCATGGCCTTAATCATCATGATTAGCCCCTAAATTGAGAATATCTATTTAAGCCTATGAATATATTAATGACTGGCGCCAGCGGGTTTATCGGTACGCAACTGGTTAATGCCATCGATCCGCAACACCAATTAACCATCCTTAGTCGTGATCCCCAGCGCTCAGCCATTAAGCTCGGCGCTAAACATCATTACATCATTTCGCTCGATGAGCTAAATAACTTAGATCAATTTGATGCTGTAATTAACCTCGCAGGCGAGCCCATCGCAGCCAAGCGCTGGAGCGGCTTACAAAAACTCGCGATCTGCAACAGTAGATGGACCCTCACCGAGCAGCTAACTTCATTGATTGCGAAAAGTACCACGCCTCCACACACTTTTATAAGTGCTTCTGCTGTGGGTTATTACGGTAATCAAGGTCAACACGCGGTCGATGAAAACTATCAAACCAGCAGTACCAATTTAGCCGAATTTACCCACCAGGTTTGTCAGCGCTGGGAAGAAGGCGCATTGACGGCAGATAGTGAGCAAACTCGAGTATGCATTGTCCGTATTGGGCTGGTTCTTGGCAGTGCGGGCGGAGCACTCGCTAAGATGTTACCCGCATTTAAATTAGGACTTGGTGGCCCCATTGCCGATGGGGAGCAAGGTATGAGCTGGATCCATCAATCGGATCTTATTCAACTGTTCCTTCACTTACTCAACAGCCCTGATTGTAAAGGCGTATACAACGGCAGCTCCCCTAACCCTGTGAGCAACAAATACTTTACCCGAACTCTTGCTAGCGTATTACAACGACCCGCCTTTATTCCTGTGCCGGCCTTTGCACTGAGATTCGCTCTCGGTGAGATGTCTTGCCTATTAATTGAGGGGCAATACGTTACGCCTAAGCGCACATTAGCCTCTGGTTTCCAGTTCGAATATCCAGAACTGGAACTCGCACTCAAGCAGGTGCTGCTTAAGTAACGTTACTTAGATCTCAATGATACCCCATCAAAATCGACAACAATAAAAAGTTAAAAAGCAAAAAAGAAAAGGGATAGCTAAGCTACCCCTTTTCTTTTTGGGTTTTTATTATCGAATTAAGAAGCTCGAATTGAGAATCTCGAAACTGTTCTCTTTTTCAATGGACCGCCATTAATGCCCCTTAAGTAACTCACCACATGACTTATTGAGCAATTGTCTACAACGCCAAATACCCAATAGCGCAACCACTAAGCCGCCACATAAAGGCGCAATTCCCCACCATGGCCAGTGCATATACACGTTAAGTTCAAACACCTGTGTCTTTAATAAATATAAGGTGAACTCGGCAACGATCACCGCCAGTACCCCCGCTATGGTGCCAAGCAGCGCAAACTCAAGCCCCGTTGCTGCGCGCAATAACCAGCCTGATGCACCAAAAGTACGTAATACAGCCAACTCTCTTTGTCTGGTTGCCATACCAGCTTCAGTCTGAGCTATCATCACCAAGGCACTAGCAAGTAACACCAATATCAATACAAGAGTGAGTGATAAGGAAACCTGGTCGATAATCTGCCTTAGCTGGCTTACCATGGCCCCCACATCAATAATTGATACCGTCGGAAATTGCTTAATCAAATCCAGAATTAGCCCACGCTGAGAATCCTCTAAATGAAAACTCGACATCGAGGTATACGCAAATGGGGCTAGCGCTTCTTTAGTAAAAATCATAAAGAAATTAGGCTGCAGCGTTTCCCAATGAACGGCGCGAATGCTAGCCACATTTACCGTAAGATCTTGGTTATCTATGGTGTAAGTTAAGCTATCCCCCATTGATAAGCCTAAACGCTCGGCAACCCCGGACTCAACTGAAACATCGGACTTATCTTGGTTAAACTGCCCGTCTAAAATTTCATTATTGGGCGGCATGCTCTCTCTATAGGTTAAGTTCAACTCTCTGGATATTCCGACTCTACCCTCTACGCCATCTTGCTCTTGTGCTCTGGAGATCAACTCTTGTCCATTAATCGCCGTTAACCGACCACGGATCACTGGATAAATAACCGGTGCAGACTTAAGGTGTGGCGCCAAGAAGTCGCTAATGGTTTGTGTCTCTTCCGGTGCGATATTAACCAAGAAATAGTTAGGTGAGTTCTCTGGAAGCTGCTTTTGCCACTCTTGCAATAAATCTTGCCTAAGGGCCAAAATCGTCAGTAGTAATACTAGCGCACTACTAAAGCCGACAAGCTGCACCGCGTTTTGTTTAGCACGGCGTCTAAGACCCGCTAATGCCAATTGCAGTGGGTTAGTCGTTTTCATGCCCACGCTGTGGCCCAAGCGGATCATGAAAAAACCCAGCACGCTCAGTAAGAGCCCCAGTAACAATACCGCAGCAACAACGGTTAATGTCAGCGCTAAACTTTGCGAATATAAATATCCAAGCAGTGCCATGGCGCTAAGACTTAACAAAAGATGTAACCACATGCCTAGCTGTAACCCTTCAAGCTGACGTTGAAGCACTCTTAAAGGGGGAATGGCCAATAAACGCATCAGTGGATATGCCGAGAACATAAAAGCACTAATAAAGCCCGTGCCTATCCCCAACATAATTGGCCTGCCGATTGGTGGCGTATAAGCAGCAATTTCTGCCGGTAAAAATGCGGTAATGCCTCTATCTAAGACAAAACCACCGAGTAAACCAAGTAGCACACCGACGGCGGTAACCAGCAATAGATGAGTACCAAAAAGAACACGAATTTGTTTTGCTGAGGCGCCAAATGTCTTTAGCATGGCCACCACATCATAATGGCGCTGGCAATAACGCTGCGCTGCAATACCTATGGCTGCGCAGGCAAGCGCAATTCCTAACAAACTGGCTAGCAGTAAAAAACGCTCAGCACGCTTTACCGCCTCGGCAATAGGAGAATCTCCAGACTGCACATCAACCCAACGTTGGCTCGTATTTAGCAGCGGTTTTACCTGTTGTTCAAATGCCGCTAATTGCCCTGAGTCACCCGTAAATTGGTAACGATAAGTCACTCGACTACCCGGTTGAATGACCTTCGTTTTAGCCACATCCTCAATCCGCATCAACACCACAGGGGATGATGCGAACGGATTAAAGCCAGCATCAGGCAGGCGAATAATTTCATTGGATAAAGTGAAGTTCGCATTGCCAAGTTCTATCTGCTCTGGATAACTTAATAAGCCGCCTAAGCGGGTTTCAAACCAGATAGTGTTTGGTAGAGGTAAGCCATTAGCTGCGCCACTGCTCAGTTCGATATCCCCTTTTAATGGATATCCCTGCTCGACCGCTCTGACGGTAACTAACTGAAACGCATCGCCAGCGTACACCATCGAGTTGAACTGCATACTTGCTACGCGAGCTAAACCTAGCTCGTCAGCCAAGGTTAATATTGTCGGATCAATTTGATCCGGAGAGTCAATAATACGATCAGCGGCAATAAACTTTGAGGCTTGACCGTTAATGGCTAACTGCAAGCGCTCACTCACGCTCGCAAGTCCTGTTACCGACAATACGGCCAAGGTAATGGCCAGAATAATCAGCAACAATTGCCCCTGGGACAGCTCTCTTTTAAATAATCGCCAAGCTAAACTTAACTCCATGCGCTTGCCTCTTCGGCGTCATCCGTACCCGCCTCGGTATGACTAACATCTTGCTTGGTCGGTTGTTGCACACCTTTTTCACTCAAATGGCCTGAGTCCATAATTAACTGACGTTCACAACGACTCGCAAGCTGCATGTCATGAGTCACCAGAACCAAGGTCGTGTCACTTTCACGGTTCAGTTCAAACAGCATATCAGCAATCTTATCGCTATTAGCCGAATCTAAATTCCCTGTTGGTTCATCGGCAAACAACACCTTAGGCTCACAGATAAACGCCCTGGCAATCGCCACTCTTTGTTGTTCACCACCAGATAACTGATTCGGAAAATGAGTTAAACGATGGCTTAGTCCCACTCGTTCAAGCATCGATTCGGCTTTCTCCTTAGCCTTCGTCACACCGGCAAGTTCAGCCGGCAACATCACATTTTCAAGTGCATTTAAGGTGTCGACCAACATAAAAGATTGAAAAATGAAACTGACCTTTTGCTTACGTAGTGCAGCTTTAGACTCTTCATTTAGGTTTTCTAAAGCCACACCATCGAGGTGTATCGAACCACTGGTTGGTGAGTCTAATGCGGCGAGTAGTCCTAACAAGGTTGATTTACCCGAACCCGATGGTCCAAGGATCGCCACACTCTCTCCCTGCTTGACATCCATATTAATGCCGTTGAGGATAGTCAGTTCTCCCTCTTGAGTAACAACTGATTTAACTAGGTGACTTACGGTTATGGCGCTATTTTCAGACATAGAATCCTTCTTCGACTTAAAAAGCCGGCTCGGCGGTTTGGTCTTATTATTGATTTTCAGCAGCTTTCCACTGAGTGCTGCCCCTATATTAATCCTAGGTGATAGCCTAAGTGCAAGTTATGGTATGCCTGAAAATGAAGGCTGGGTACAATTATTACGTGAAAAAATGCCAGAGCACACCATTGTAAATGGCTCGGTTAGCGGCGAAACGTCCGCAGGCGGTCTACGTAGACTGCCCGCTCTGCTTGAGTCTGCTCAGCCTGAAGTCTTATTAATTGAACTTGGCGGTAACGACGGACTACGTGGTTTTCCACCAAAACAGTTGAAAACAAATCTTACAAAAATCATTGAGCTTGCAAAAGCGCAGCAAATCACTATTTTGCTTAGCGAGATCATGGTGCCCCCAAATTATGGGCCAAGGTATGCGTCACAAATACGTACCGTTTTTACAGAGCTCGCAACAGAACATGAGCTGACCTTGATGCCATTTTTCATGGAGCAGATAGTCACCGACTCCTCATTAATGCAAAGAGATGGTATTCATCCTAACCAAAAAGCGCAGCCAACAATTGCCGATTTTATGTTGCCATGGTTTGAGCAGGCCTTATAATCTGCATTAAATCATTGCACCAATTGTTTAATATTTAACCTGACTCGCGAATTCGTATCTTAATAAAAGCTGATCTCAACATAATAAAGTCAGCCATAGGACAGTTGTAACTCAGGACGATTTTAATGGAATACCAAATGCGCTATACACTTATAGCGGCGAGTTGTCTCGCCGCCGTTTACTCCAGTTCTGCCTTGTCTGCAGAAGATACCACACTAAAAGCACAAGCCGTCGCTCAAGAGCAGTCGATGACACCAGAGCTGCTCTACCCACCAGTGGATAGTCAATATGATTGGCTACAGCTCACGTCTCTTGAACTACTTAAAGGTGAAATTAAAAACCTTTATGACGATAAGCTAGAGTTTGAAAGTGATGAACTCGATACCGTTTATATCGACTGGGAAGACGTTAAAGTGCTACAAAGTAGCAATCTCGTCAGCATAGGTTTTACCGATCTTACGACTAAAACGGGTCACTTATTAGTAGAGAACGGTAAGTCTTATATCAATGGTGAGGAGTTTGATAACTCACAGATCATGACGATTATTGCTGGCGATCAATCTGAGGCCAATTACTGGTCGAGTAAAATCAGCTTAGGTGCCAACTTTAGAAGTGGAAATACAGATCAAATCGATTACAGCGCACTAGCAAAAACGATGCGCCGTACAACCGAGTCTCGATTTAACCTAGATTACATCGGTAACTACTCTAAAACTGATGGTGAAAACCGCATTAATAACCACCGTATCAACACTAACTTTGACTGGTTTATCTCAAAGCAGTTCTACTTAAGACCTGTGTTTGCCGAAGTCTATAAAGACCCTTTCTCAAACATCGCTTATCGAATCACAGTCGGTTCGGGTTTGGGTTACAACATCATAGACAACTCTAAAACAGAATGGAGTATCAGTGGCGGTCCTGCATATACTTACACTCGCTTTGATGAAGTAGCAGCAGGCGAAAAAATTGACGACGGCAGTGCCGCCATGGTGGTTGAAACTGTGTATGACACCGAAATCACCAGTGATATCGATTTCAATACCTTGTACCGCATTCAGTACGGCAACGAAAAATCAGGTGGCTACACCCACCATGCAATTGCAACATTAGCGATTGAGCTAACGAGCATATTCGACTTAGATTTGTCATTTGTTTGGGATCGCATCAATAATCCGCAGCCAGACTCAAATGGCTTTATCCCTAAGCAAGACGATTATCAGTTTATCGTCGGTTTTGGTATCGATATCTAAGATCCGCTGTAAGTGTATTGACGCTTTAAATAAAATCCCTGCCATGTTCCATGTCAGGGATTTTTTGGTTATGTTGTCAGTATTTGCCTGTCTCCCGCCCTCTATCTACGCTGCATATTGCTCAGCTGCCACTAAATGAATTGAGTGAAAGAGGCCAATAAACCAGTAAGGGTTCGGTAAAATATCAATCGATACATTCAATCATGCTGTTTTAACACGCGCGTTTAAATGTGACCGTCTTCACAATATTTTTCAGTAGTTAAAACCACCGGCCTTGTTTAAGCCATGCCCAAAAAGCAATTGATAACACCATGTTGCGAAATTGTTGTCCACATTTCACATTGCTTATATTGTACGTCAGTGCAATCTAGTAGTCGCATAATAACAATAATTTTGGAGACGCTATGCTCAACAAGAAACCTTCATGGCTCATGCCGACTTTGATAGCCAGCGCTATTGCAATAAGCTTAGGGGCTTGTTCATCAGATGACGAAAATGAGGTAGTAGACGAAACGACAGAAGTCGTAACACCTGCACCAGAACCGAGTCCCGCCTTCCCCGATGGCGCCATCATGATAGAAGAGGGTGAAAACCTAACTATCCGTATTCAGGAAGCGCTGATTAATGCCCAAAGTGGCGATGTCATCGTTCTGCCTAAGGGCAACTTTGAGATCGAATCAACCTTGCTATTTGATGGCGATGTTGATGGTGACGGCAGCTATGCAAAGAACGTGACCATTATGGGTTACGGCATGGAAGAGACGGTTCTAGACTTCTCAAACGCTAACTCAGGTGATGGTATTTTTGTTCAGAATGCGGTCAACATTATCATTCAGGATCTATCGGTTAACGAAGCCAAAAACAATGGTATTAAGCTCAAAAATACTAATGGGATTATCTTACGCCGCCTCGCGACAGTATGGGAAGGTGAGCTAGATGAAGGCAACGGGGCATACGGTCTCTACCCGGTAGAGTGTGAAAATATCCTTATTGAAGATACCTATGTCCGTGGTAGTGCAGACGCTGGTATTTATGTCGGTCAGTCACAATATATCGTTGTACGTCGCAATATCGCCAAAGAAAACGTGGCTGGTATTGAGATTGAAAATTCAAAGTATGCCGACGTATATGATAACGAAGCCATGGGTAATACCGGTGGTATTTTAGTATTTGACTTACCCATTGGTAACCACAGGTACGGCTCAAGTGTGCGAATTTTTAATAACAAAGTTTATGATAACAATACAAAGAACTTTGCTAACGCCTCAGCCAACCCAGCAGGTGTACATATCGTTCCACCGGGAACTGGGATGATTATTCTGTCTACCGATGATGTCGAGATCTTCAACAATGAGATCACTAACCACGATACCATGGGTGTAACCATCTCAAGTTTCTTCATCGCAGAGCCCGATATCTCGACCTTTGTTGCTAATTACGGTCAACCAGGTCAGCCGATCGAAGATGGCTGGCGACCTACGCCACGCAATATCTACCTTCACGATAATGTTATTGAAGGTTACGGCAAAAAGCCAAACGGCTATCTGATTGACGATATTATTAAAGGCTATCTGTTTACTCACGGTCAGTTCCCGGGCGTTCTTTACGATGGACTCGGTGAGTTACTGTCAAACAACGGTACCGCCGCTTATTTAGGTCTACAAGAACTGCCATTCGCCGCCGACGGGAGTGATAACGTGTGTGCCAGCGACAATGGCGACGTCTCTTTTGGTCGTTTATATGCAAATGACAACACTGATGTGGCCCGCCCTGAATTCCTGTATGAGAAAACTCAAGCCGACATCATGAAGTGTCAACAAGTCAGCTTGCCTGTTCATACCGTTACTTTTGGTGACCAAATCTTTGGTTGCGGTGTCGATGATGAAACCGAAGGCTGTGATGGCGGTAACCTCATTGGCGGCGGTGGCAGCATCGGCGAAAACGAAGGTGGCTTAGAGGGTGATGGTGACTTAAGTCTTTGTAAGGCTGAAGGGGCAAACGCATCTTGGGATGCCCTACTCAAGGCTAACTGCCCGAACCTATCTGACTATAACCTGTTCTCTGATATGAGCAACCCAACCGACGCGCCAAACTCTGGCGGTATTCCTTACGATATGAATACCCAGCTATTTACCGATTATTCGAGTAAGTACCGCTATGTATTTGTGCCTGAAGGAATGAAAGCCAACTACTCGGCAACAGAATCAATGGACTTCCCTGTGGGTACTGTCATAGTGAAATCATTCGCGCTACCTGCAGATACCAGCAAACGCGGTATTACTAACGAAGATTTAGTTGAAACACGTCTACTAATCAACCGTGCAACAGGTTGGACTGCACTACCTTATGTGTGGAATGCCCAAAAATCTGATGCCGTATTAGCAAAAGCTGGTGCAATCCAAGGCAAGAGCGTTATGCATAACGGTGCAGACATGGAGTTTGACTATGTTGTACCGAGCATGAACCAGTGTAAGCAGTGTCATCAGTTTAAACCTGATGCTGACAGCCCCGCTAAATTTGTGCCTATTGGTCCTAAAGCACGTCATCTGAATAAAGATTACGCCTACAGTGACGGCAGCATGAACCAGCTATTAAAGTGGCAAGCAGCAGGTATTTTGCAAGGTGTACCAGATATTGCGACCATTGATACAGTGCCCGCTTATAACGATGGTGATGAAGCCAGTGTTGCTCAGCTATCAGATAGCGATCTCATGGATGCAGCTAAGGGCTACTTAGATATAAACTGTGCCCATTGTCACCGCCCTGAGGGTAATGCATCGAATACCGGCCTCAAGCTCGAGTATTGGAGAGCCTATGCTGATGATGCGGGTCTATCCCACGGTACCTGTAAGTCACCTGTTGCTTATGGCGGTGGATCACTCGGTTTTGATATCGTTCCAGGTAAACCTGAGGAGTCAATTCTTCACTTTAGAATGGAAACCAATAACCCTGGTGACAGAATGCCTGAGATTGGACGTAGCTTATCCCACGCTGAAGGTGTCGCCCTCATCAACGAGTGGATTAAGCGCTTACCACAAGCAAGCTGCTCTAACTAACTGACTGACTGCAAGAGTAATGGTATGAGAGCGCTGCTAATGATTTAGCTTACATAAGTCAGCGCAGCACTCATTAATATAAAGGCCGGGAACTCCCGGCCTTTTTTCTAACACCAAAATAACCCTAGGTGATGTATGCGTAAACTCATTTTACTTACCCTACTCATGCCTTTAATGAGCTGCGGTGGCTCTGATGAGCCGGCTGAAGTGGCTATACAGCCAGATACTCCTAGCGTCACTCCTGAACCCACTCCAGATCCCACACCAGACTCGTCTCCAAGCTCTGCCTGCGAAGCCAATACGACTGAGGTCAATTGGGACGCATTGATGAATGAAGAGTGTGACTCTTTGGCTCAATATGGCTTATTTATCGACCCCAGTATCCCTACAAGCTCCCCTGTGGCTCCGGGGATAAACTACCAACTATCGACTCAACTTTTCTCTAACTATGCCAGCAAACACCGCTTTATTTTTGTGCCTGAAGATAAAGTTATCGCTTTTGACCCTACCGGAACCTTCGATATGCCAGTTGGAACGGTGCTGGTGAAAACCTTCTCTTTGCCATTTGATACGCAAGTTACCGGTGCAAATAACGAAGTATTGATTGAAACACGGCTTTTGATCCACAGAGACACTGGCTGGACGACGCTGCCCTATATCTGGCAAGACGGAGAAGCAACACTGCAGGTCGCCGGAAAAGACATTTCACATACACTAAACCATAAAGGCACGAGCCAAAGTTTTGATTATCACGTTCCCAGTCGAGCTGAATGTAAGTTATGCCACCAAACCAGTAGCGATAGCAGTCGTATTGAGCCGATCGGCTTAAAAGCGCACCTGCTTAATCGCGAAGTCCGTTATCAAGGTTCTCAGATAAACCAGCTCCACCTTTGGCAACAAACTGGCAGGCTAACGGGTTTACCCGCTCTTGGCAATGTCGGTAAGGCTTATGATATTTTTGATGAGTCAGCACCACTCACAAGCAGAGCAAAAGGCTATCTCGACATTAATTGCGCCCATTGTCATAACCCGCAAGGGTTTGCCAGTATTTCAGGATTAAGACTGGGCTTCTATGTTGACCATACCAGCTTTGAATACGGGATTTGTAAACAACCTCCTGGTTGGGATGGCGGTGAAAGAGGACTGTCTTACGATATTATTCCTGGAGACGGAGACCATTCGATTTTGGTGTATCGACAGGAGTTAAATTCAGCCAAGGACAGGATGCCGCCCATTGGCCGCAGTATCGCTCATACTGATGCAGTAGCGCTCATTGAGCAATGGATTGATGAGATGGCACCTGAGGTAGGTAACTGTCAGCACTGAAATTAATTCGCGATATAGGCGGCAGAACCGTCGCCTAGTTACGAGTAACACTCTCTGTAAGTGGGCGATTTAACCGATGAAAGTGACCAGGAGGATGACCAATCCAGTGCTTAAAACTCTGTCTGAAATGGCTCACATCGCTAAAGCCCATCAGTTCCGAGATCGCTTCAATCGAATAATCACTGGTTAAAATCAAGTCTATCGCCATTTGGCAGCGAACTTGATCCACCAACTTTTGATAACTGGTATTAGCATTGGCCAACTTACGCCTAAAGGTTCTAGCACTCATATTTTGTGTTTCAGCCATCGCCTCCATGCTCGGTAGCTCTGGTGCGTGTAATCGTAAAACACTCAAAACATCAGAAACATAAGATCCCGAATTATCAATGCATAGCCGATTAACAGGCTGCTCAAACTTAAAGATTATCGGCAAATTAAGATATCGGTGCTCAATCGACCACTCAAAAAATTCACAGTTGAAATGAACGTCAGCACCAGACTGGTTAATGAGAAACTCAGCCCCACGTTCAGCCTCAGCAAAATTCACCTGACAGAGCCGGATATTGTTCCCTGTCAACTCCTTAGCAAATGCCAACAAAGAGCAGAGACTATGCTGGAACTGACTGCTATAACGCTCTGTATCGACTTTATTGGTATTTAACCATCTAACATGCAGCTTACCGTCATAATTTCTCAGCAAGGTGTCAGAAAAGCTGCCTACAAGTTCAGGGTGAGAGACAGCGAACTGTAAGCATTGACCCAAAGTGTTAAATTCAGCTAAATAAGGCAGTAATACAGCCAGATCTATCACTCGATATGCCGTTGCAGCTTTTGCTGCAACCTCAGGATCTTGGCTCAAGCGGCGGATATAGCTCATGGCATAATCAACCTGCCACACATACACAAACTCACTCAGCATAAGTTCAGCCTCACCGATGCCAATATCTGCATATAGCTGAGCGACAGATGCTGGCGAATAATGCTGTTTAAGATAGCAAAGTAAGTTCTTTAGCTCATAGGCAGGATATGACTGATCACCTACCCTCATATGTGGTTTATAACTGCAGGCCTGTTGCATTGCACTCAAAAACTGATGAACGGTAATAATATTTTTAGCGGATCTAAATAAGAATTAATAGCCTTTTATTAATTTAAGCTTAAAAAATATGCTTACCTTCGAATGAAGGCTGATTGCATTTTTTGTATTCGCTACGGGGAAGTGTGTTCTGGATTATTGCTTCATGGTTATCAATCGCCTGCTGCGGGCGCATGCGCAAACATTACTGAAGCCAGCGAGTAAAGCAAAGCTTTGTGCTACGAACGAGAAACATGGATGGTCTGGATGGTCTGGATGGTCTGGATGGTCTGGATGGTCTGGATGGTCTGGTAAGACCCTAATTTCTTAGGCACCTAAATGTTTTCAGTCTAAAAGTTTTAATTTTAAATGGAGTTAACAATGCAAATTTACCCTAAGGGTCCTGAGTGGCGAAAATGGAACTGACAGGGATAATTACGTTGTTACATTATTTAAGAAAGCAATAGACCATGATATTGGTGCAATAGGCATAACCGATTATGACTTGCCTGTAGGCTACAAGATTTAAAAAAGGAATATCTTGATATTCCCTCCAAATTAAGCACGCTTTTTAATTCTGAAGGCGGAAACAAAAAGCCCCGTAAAAACGGAGCTTTCTCTTTTTGAAGATTTGAAAGGATTAGTCAGCTAAACCCAGAACTTCAAGTCTTTCTTTCGCTAGAAGATATCTTGCGCGGACATCATCAATTTGCTCTTGAGTTAGCTTCTTACCAAGGGTAAGAAGACCGCCATCAGCGTCATTATGGTGAATACCAAAAGCAAACTTAAGGTATTCCATAAGCAATGGTTGAGCATCAAGGTATGAGATAGAATTCATAGCCTGAGAAATTTTGTTTGCCTCAGCCCATTCGCCATTATTAACGTACTCTTGCATAGAGACACTCGCTTTTGGGAATATACACCCTACACCGGTAATACCACCGCATGCGCCAGCAAGTCCTGCATGTACAGTTACAGTGTCAACACCTGCCAAGATTTTTAAATCTTTGTTCTCTAACATCAGCGTTTCGATAGTTGAAACATCTGTAGTTGATATTTTAAGAGCCGTTACTTCAGGTAGAGCTGCAAGTTTTCTAAGAATATCTGTTGAAAGCGCATGATATCCGGCTGCATCTGGGTTGTTGTAAGGCATAATTGTTATGCCCGCCTCTTTTGCAGCTATTGCAGAAAGCTCATAGTAAGCATACATTTCTTCATCAGAAGGCGCTTCCTTAGTTTTGGGTGGCATCACCATTACAGTATCCACTCCAACCGTCGCGAGTTCTGCAACGATTTTAGCCAGCTCTTCTTTAGTTTCGGCCGCAGCGCCGCTGATTAATGGAACATTATATTGTTTAGCAACATCAGAAAGGGCTTTAAGTAAAGAAAGACGCTGTTCAGAGCTTAGGTAGCTATTCTCACCCAGAGTGCCTGAGCCGACAAGCCCACCCATTCTGCTTCCGCCCTTGCCTTGAACTTTCAAAATATCTGCAGCGTATTTTTGGGTTGCTTCAAGGTCTATTTCAACGGCACCGGATTCTGACTCTTTTAGCCATGTAAACACGGCCGGCATAACTGTATATCGCCAATCTGTACTATTTGTTTCCATCATATTACCTTTTTATTAAAAATTACATCACACTGAACTCATTGTATAAAATATACCAAACAAACCACATAAGTTAAACCCCTTCGGCAAACCTAGGCCTTATTGGCAACAAACAACATGTGAATATGTTCCTTCATTAGATGCCTCTTCGATAAACCAACATAACTAAACCAACAAGCCAGGCATGATTAATCCTATTGATGCCATTAACAATGCCTGTCTATCATGTTTTTATCCATCGCCTCCAGCGGGGTATGTGCAGACACTACCGTGACACGCAGCAAGTCCTTCCCTGGAGGCTCGGCCATGACGTCCATGTCATGGACGGTCACGGCCGTATCTACACGTGGTAATTGCTGTACAAAATTAGGAACTAATGGTTCGGTTTCTAACTTGAAAATGCCCCAAAGTGAGTTAGCCTTCAAATGAAGATTGATTACATTTATTTTTGGGTTGGTGTTATCAAGTAGAGTTTTTGAACTTGTTGCTTCGTAGTTATCAATCGCCTCCAGCGGGGGAATGTGCAGATACTGCTGAGGCTCGCTGCGAGCACGTCCTTGTGAGCTCAACGAAAACGTCCCTGTTTTCGACGGCCTCAGCCGCATCTACACTGGTAATTGGTGCCTTCATTTGGGCCGTATAGGTTTGAGTACTAGCTTGGAAATGCCCCAAAGTTGGTTGCTCTTCGAATGAAGGTTGATTACATTTTTTGAGTAGTTGCTACGGGGAAGCGAGTTCTCAATTGTCGCTTCACCGTTACCAATCGCCTGCAGCGGGCGCATGTGCAGATACTGCCGTGACACGCAACAAATCCATCATTGGAAGCTCGGCCATGACGTCCATGTCATGGACGGTCACGGCTGTATCTACACCGGATAATTGGTGCCTTCATTTGGGCCGTGCAGGTTTGATTGCTAGCTTGGAAATGCCCCAAAGTTGGTTAGCCTTGGAATGAAGGCTGATTACATTTATTTTTGGATTGGTGTTACTAAGTAGTGCGTTTGAACCTTTAAGTTCATGGTTATTAATCGCCTCCAGGGGGTATGTGCAGATACTGCCGTGACACGCAGCAAGTCCGTCCCTGGAAGCTCTGCCATGACGTCCATGTCATGGACGGTCACGGCCGCATCTACACTGGATAATTGGAGCCTTCTTTTGGTCGTGGTGATTCAATTTCTAAATTGAAAATGCCCCATTACGAGCTAGCGAGAGAAATTTATGCGCCTGAGAACAGCAATAGCGGCTTATATTTCTTAATGTTTTGGGCATTCAGAGCAGACTTTAAAGTACTAGATAAATACACAGTTATAACTTATCGCAGATAAATCTTGAGTAAAGTGAGCAAAAATAGGGTGCTTTATTCTCGATAAACTTCTACTTTCTTGATAACCTGTTGAATTTACGATGATTGATAAAAGGTTTTAGAGACCTCTACATCAAGGCGCTCACTTTTGCGGGCTTGATGTTAATAAAATCGGTCTTAAATTTTATTTTTTAACTATAAAACAGTATGTTGGCTTGGTATGGTTACTGCTAAGTTGAATTTTAGTCGGAAGATTATCGAGCCGCTAGATAATAAAGCTGTTAGCAATAAAGGAAGGGTTCAGTGGATAATCTAGCAAGTATAATTAATACCATTCTATTAATTGCTATTTTTTGGTATCAAAAAAGCAAAAATAAAGTCCTAGCAGATAGGATTACAGAGCAATCAAATTTACTTCGTGAAACTAAAGATGTTGTTACGCAACAAGCCAAAGCAATTGAAAGCCAAAAACTTGTTGTTGATACAGCACTAGAGTATTCCAAAGCATTCGATTTAGAAAAAATAGAATCTGTAATTAAGCGCGAAGTCACATTAGATTATAAAGAACAAATAAGTGCCCATGAAAGTAAAATTGAGGAGCACCAACAATCCGCTGAGAAATTTTCAGAGGTTCTTGCTACAGGCGTAAAATCAATGGCAGATGATTATATAGGCCCTTTATCTGGCGAACTATTTTCATTGTTGCTACAAAAACCTGAAAATGAAGCACGTGAAATTATATCTAGGTTGCCAACTGCAATTAATGAAGTTTTGTCTGTTCAATATGAAGAGGCTTTAAAAACTATAAAGGCTATGGCGTAAATTATTGCTAACAAATAAGGATAGGCCGCGCGCAGCCGCGTCCTTATCCCGAGTGTTGAACAAGCCCGACTAATACCTTTATATAGTAAATTGCGGCGCGAGAGTTCACGCTGGTTTAGGTGGCTTATCTTAAATGTCACTTTTGACGAGACTGTAACTAACTTTGTGTAACTGCTTATCAAACTGTACTCTAAAAAGAGTCAAGGATAGGCATATACTCATGA